>LJHE01000022.1 GCA_001983555.1 Candidatus Epulonipiscioides gigas | reverse complement strand
ACAGCCACAACACCCAGTACGTTTCATTCCATAGACGGTATAACAGTCACTGTTTTTAATGTTATAATATTTGTTATATTCTTCTTTATCTTGTTTGGTATAGAAAAATATAGGTCTATAGTTATCCATAACACCATTTTTATCAGGGGAGAAACAGCTAGTATACATTTTAGAGCGTAATCCACCTTCAGCTTTTCTAACACCCGTGATTTTTAAATCTATATTATTTTCTTTTTCAAACTTTTTACCTATAACTTTTTTAAGATAATGACAACACTTTGAGCTAATTTTAAATTCTGGTGGATGGGCTTGTAAAAATTCTTTTAAGCCTAGGTTGTAATTAATATCAAACATAGAAGTTGAATAGCCTGCATTAGTTTTTTTGTTGCTCCACCATTGAGCAGCACTAATTATTTTGGGATATGTAGTGATCAGTTCTTCATAATTTTTAGTGGTAGTAAAATCAAAATTTTTATTTGCCAGTCGTTCTATATTCTGACTAACATTTTTACTTAGAAATGGTACACCAAATTCTTTTTTGGTAACACCTATACTTTTATCGGGTTTTAATGTAATAATTTTTATATTGTATTTGCTTTCTAAATAGCCTAAATGACGTTTTGTAGCTTGATATTCTATTCCTACATCACAAAATACAAATTTTAGCTTATGCAAATTATGTTGCTCGGTTGTATTCATTATTAAATCTATAATAATATCACTATCTGAACCTCCTGAAATATATACAGCAATATTTTTATACAAATCACTGTTAATTTTGTGGTATGTGGTAAGCCAGCTTTTAAATATAGTGTTATTGAGAGGTAATTTATCAAAATCTACTACCAATTTTATTCTCCCCTTTTTGATATAATATTTTTTTATACCAAGTATATCAAGCCTCCCCTATATTTGCAACGATAAAGTTTAGTTATTATTGGGGTAACTAGTATTTATATTTTAACTTCCTTTTGTGTATATTTTTTTGTAACCTAGAAATACTAGATATAGTGTTAAAGTATCTTCCTTTTTTCTTGGAGGTTTGTATTATTTTAAGTGATAATGAATATTTAACCTCTTGACTAGCAAGAGGTTTCCATTTCTTGAATTAATTTAATTAGTCTGGTTGCATAGTCAATATTATTTGCCCAGCTTTTGCTTAAAGTTTTGATTGTTTTTCCTTTGCCAGCTAGATAAGCAAAATGTTTTGGGTCGGGTGAATTGCTTCTAGGAAAACCAGATATACCACAATATAAAGCCATGTGTTCAAGGTGAGCTTGTATTCCTGTTTTCCAATTAATAAATGTAGCAAATCCGTTTCCATTACGATTTTTAAGCCCACAAGGATTATGTTGCTCTACTTTTACTTGACCTTTAAAATGACCGTATCCAGTTTCATAACCATATTGAGCGTATGGAATAGCTGGGTTAATTCCAAGTGAAATAGATTTGTCCCAATATGTTTTAGCATTATCTATAAAAGCAGGTGTAGCTTTTTTTGTTATTGCCCAATCGACCATTTTACTAATAGTAGTTGAAGGATTATTTATTATATCTATATCTGATTGGATTAGATAATTTAAAATATTATCAGCTATTCCATAAGCTATAATATCTATACTTTTTTGAAGTTTTTGCATATCATTTTGATTATTTATGAAGCAAGTTTCTATAAGTATAGCAGGCATTTTAGTATTTTTTAAAACATAAAAATTTTTATTTTCTTTAGCTCCTCTATTTTTAAGACCTAAACAAGTTGCTATGTTTTGACTAATTTTAGTAGCTAATTCTTTTTCAGAATAATAAAAAACTTCTGTCCCAGTTGCTATATTTTTAGCCGAATTTAGATGTACACTTACATATAAATTACTGTTAGTTTCATTTGCTTTATTTACTCTTTGAGTTAAAGTAATAATATCTTGCTCTGTGTTTCTGCTCATATGAACTTTAATATTTTTTTCTTCAAGTAAAGTTTTAATCTTTTTGCTAATTTCTAAAGCATAAAAACTTTCTTTATGTTTATCTGTTGTTGCTCCAAAATCATAAGGTGAATTCCTGTGACCGCTGTCTAAAAATATTTCCATAATTAATTGCCTCCTTTGAAATTAAATTAATACTTAAAGTAAGACTTAAAGTAACTAAAAATTACTTTAATTATATGTTAAATAACCTAGTTTTATCAAGCTTTTAGCTTCACTTTAAGTTTTTTGTCCGTTTAACAAGGGAAAGTGTACGCTATAATTTTGTTGCTCGCTTTTAATTTTAGATAACTAAAAAAAACTATAATTGGAGGATGATATATGAAAAACAAATATAGCGAATATGAATTAAATGAAATTAGATACATACTAAAATTAAGACAAGAAAAGAAAACTTGGGAACAGATTACAAGACATCTTGGTTATTATTGTTCTAATGATTGTACTAGAAAAAGGGTTAAAAGATTTTTAGATAAAGGAGGGTTTGATAAGTATGACAGAATTTAATGTAGTTGAACAACTAGTTAGCGGTCTTGGATTTCCGATAGCAATGGTAATAGCTTGTAGTTATTTTATATGGAAGATGTATCAGGCACAATTAGGACAGCTGGCACAATCTACAACTAATAATAAGTTATTTGCTGAAGCAATATTTCAACTTAATTTGACGTTAGAAAAAATGCAAAGTGATATAGAAGATATAAAGGAACATATATCTATTAATTAAGTTTAAATTAGGTTATACTTATATATGGTAGCGTTGTATAATATAAGGAGGGTTAAATGTTAAGAGAAATTAGGATTAAGCGTAATTTAAGCCAGAGACAGGTAGCACAAGAAATTGGAGTTACTACACCATATTATACTATGTTAGAGACTCAAAATAGGAAACCTAGTCTTTTGTTAGCTTATAAGCTGGCTAAATTATTTAATTGTACTATTGAGGAATTATTTTTTAATGAGAGTTTTGTTAATGTAGAGTTAAGTAATAGGTTGGTTGAAATATTAGGAATACCTCCTAATAATATATATGATATAGTTTCTAAATTTTATTAAATTAGCAATTTTTATTGTTATAAATAAGAAAGGGGTAAGTAAATGGCGTTGCTTGAAAAATATGCAACATTAAATGTACCAAGAACACTTATAAAACAATACGATTTGGAAGTAGCAACGTTGTTTGCTGAACTTTTGAATAAATCGGAAATGTTGTCACAAAATGACCCTAATTTTGATGGCTGGTTTGATTATTTGATGGCAGATATAACTGCTAATATTTCTATTACCAGATATGGTCAGGATAAAGCTTTAGAGTTATTATCTGATATTGGATTTATTGCCATTAAAAAAGAAGGTATGCCACAAAGAAAATACTTTAAGATAGATTTTAGTGCTGTTATAAATCATTTTGAATGCTTATAAATAAATATTTTAGAATTTTTCATTTTTTGATGTTTAAAAAAGCAGTTAATAAACCATAATATTTTTATGCTCATATTTTCAAATGAGAGACTTCTTTTACTTAAAGAGGTCTTTTTTTATTGGCTTTTTTTTCTTTAATTCAGTTTGTAAATTTTACTTTTCTTTTCTCGAAACTAACCCCAATTTTTAAAATCATTTTTTAAGCTCCAACTTTATTTTTAAGTTTCAATTTTAAGTTTAAGCTCTAGTTTGAATTTTAAGCTTAAAGTTTAACTTTAAGCTCCAACTTTAATATTAAATTGCACTTTTTGTTTTAAAATCTCTTTTTTATTGTTGAAATTGTCCGCCTTTTTTCTGGAATATACGTTATGATGAAATAGTATATAATAGAAAGGGGTTGAATATAATGACAGACGTAGTTTTAACGTTAACATTTGAAGATGAAAATGCAAAAACAAGAAGTATTTCTAAAATTAGTAATACAATTACTGAGCAAGGTATAGAAGGAATTATTGCCTTTTATGAAGCTCTTAGCGATGATGTGGTTGCTAAAGTTGTAACAACATCTAAAGAGGAATATATTCCATCATAAAAATAAAAAAAGGAGGTTTTGAATATGTCAAATTTAAATACGATAGTTGGTAATGCAGCAGATGAGTTTGAAAAAAGAACACTTAGATTGGCTTTTAAGTTTTTTAACAACGCCGGTAAAACATATACTTTTTATGTATATAATCCCAAAATAGTTGCAGGTTTCCCTATAACAGAAGGTGAAACAGGCTCAGCTATAACTGAAGCATCAATTGAAACATTAGTGGCTGATTTTATTGATAATTATGGTACTTCTTTTGATCCAGAAATCCTTAGTTTAGATGGTGTTTCTTATGATTTAGATCATTCACAATTACTTGATGTAGCATACTAATTAATTTAGGGATATGTTAGAGATAATCTGACATATCTTTTTTTTATGCTCTAAGTGCTCCTGGCTCAGCGAGCAGGAAGGGAGACGCTCCTGGCTCCCCCGGTGCGGAGCTGAGACAGGGGCATTTTCAATGGATATTCCTGTTTTTAAAGTGAGATAATAGAATTTTCTCAGTCTTGATATTGATGATATTTCCATTTTCATATAGTATCAAAAGAATTGCAAGGCTTAATCTAATATTTTTTTTAAATCAGCTCAAGAGCAAGCCTGTTTTGTGGTTTGCTCTTATGACTTCTGCGGTTGCTTATGTGTGGCAAGAAAGAGCAAGCCCGATTTGTTGGTTTGCTCTAAGCGGTTTGGGTGTTGCTTTTTCCAGCTTTGATGGTGGGTCATAGAATGGTGAGTGTATGCAGAGTAGCAGGTTAAGGTTAAATATAAAATGAGAGCAGTTCCCTGAATATAAGCTTTAAAGCTTAAGTTTGTAAAAGATAAGTGATGTCTGCTGCCTTTTAGGGCAGCAGGTAGAACGAAGGGGTAAACTGCTCTTAACATAAACTTCTCATTAAGCCTTAATATGAGTTAAGCTTTAATTAAATCGTTTACTTGGTTGGCTCTACGAAGCAGGAAGGGAGACGCTCTTGGCTCCCCCGGTGCGGAGTAGAGACAATAGTATACTCTGCTCTTAACATAAACTGCTCATTGAAGCTTAATATGAATTAAACTTTAATTAGATTGTTTACTTAGAAGGCTCAGCGAGCAGGAAGGGAGACGCTCTTGGCTCCCCCGTTGCAGAGCTGAGACAGTGGTATAATTCTCTGCTCATTAAATAAACTTCTCTTTTAAAGCTTAATATGAATTAAACTTTAATTAAATCGTTTACTTGGTTGGCTATACAAAGCAGGAAGGGAGACGCTCTTGGCTCCCCCGGTGCGGAGTAGAGACAATAGTATACTCTGCTCTTAACATAAACTTTTCTTTTAATGCTCAGCCTTAAATGGTGCTCGGCTCTGGAGCTACCCTAATATAAGACTTGATGCCGGGCTATATCTCTTCGTTTTGGGGACAGTGGCCCCAAACGCCAAAAAGTGGGACAATGGCCCGCTTTTCCCAGAAAAAAATAAAATAAAATATAGTCATACTTAAAGTTAACTGCTCCAACCAGATTATTTGCACACTAATTAAAGATAGCCCAAATTGCTCTATCTTGATTATATATGATTACATTTTCGTACAAACTAAATGTATCTCCATTTGCTCCAATAATATGATAGATGATGATATTTGTACCCAAATTATTTGCATCACAAATAAAGGTAGCCAAATTTGCTCCATTTTGATTATATATGATTACATTTTCATACAAATTAAATATAGTCCCATTTGCTCCAGTTATATTATAAATGATGATACTTGCACATAAATTAAATGTAACTAGAATTGCTTTAGTCATATTATTAACCAGATTATTTGCATCACAAATAAAGGTAGTCAAAATGACACCAGATAATTGCATATAACTATAGATAATTACAGATAATTACATTTACACAACAATTGAAGGTAATCCCATCCGCTCCATCTAAAGTATTAACCAGATTATTTGCATCACAAATAAAGGTAGCCTATTTTGCTCCAGATAATTATCTATAATATAGATAATTATAGATAATTATATTTGCTCCAATAATATGATAGATGATGATATTTGTACCCAAATTAGTTAGGCTGATAACTTAATAATAATAATAGATGAGTTAGATATAATATAATAAAATGAAGTGATAGGAAAAATGAAATGTGTATTGGTATTGCATATAGAAATTATTATTAAATTATTATTAAATATTAGCCTTGTAAATTAGCAACAGATACGACCATTTGCTGATAGTTTAGAGCTTATTCTATTTTCAAAGTACTAAGTATTATTTTGCCAAATTATGGCACAAATTTTGTATAAACCCTTGTACATATATTAGTAGTATGTTAGGATGAATTTTGTTTTAACCCTAACTGCTCTATTAACCGCACATTATTAATGGTAGCTTTTTTGTGAGCAGTAGAAAGGTCATTCCAATTTTTATTAAGTTTTTCTTTACAAAAATTTGTAACCTGTTGAAGTAAATTTTCTGGGATAATGACAATCTCTTCTTCAATTCCTTCTTGCTTTATTAAGTTGGAATTGAACTTTTTAACAGTAGGAATTGCTTCATCAGCTTTTTCTGCCATTTCAGTTTCTGCTATTGCTTGTGCCATTTCCAATTTTTCCTCTATTTTACGATACTCTCTATAATAGTGGTGTTCTACATTTATTTCGTTGAGCTTAGATATATTTGCTTCTATCCATTTTTCTAACAGTAATATTAAATATTTAGCAGGATATTTAGGATTATATGAGTTTACTATTTCACAAGCTTTATTTAAAATACTTTGTTCAAAATTCTTTGCTAGTTCAGCAAGTTTAATTACATCATCTGGCATTAAATTTTTACTTAAATATTTTAAATGCTCCTTAAGAGTAGTTTCAACGTCTTCCCATTCAGCCATCATTTTTATTTCCATATTAACAGTATCATCTATTGCTTCAGCAATTTCTACATCGGAAGCAATAAGAACATTTTCACTAGCAGGAATTTTAGTATCTTCTACTTCTCCAGCAATTTTTACAGCAGGTTCATCATCTGGAATTTTGACATTTGCGAGATATTTTTTTACTTCATCAAGATTGTGTAAGCCTGCTTCAATCCATTCTTCTAATAGTAATGTTAAATGTTTAGCTGGATCTTCTGACATATTTAAGTTTACTATATTACAAGCTTTCTTTAAAACACCATCTACAAATAGGTCTATACGTTCATCAAAATTCTTTAAAAGCTTAGCCAATTGAATTACATTATTACTATTCTCCTGAAATTCTTTGCGTGCTTCATCATCTAAATATTCTAAATGCATAATAATAATATCTTTAATTTCTAGTCTAATCATATTATTTTTCCAGTCATCAAGGTCATCAAGGTCATCACCAGAAATATAACCGTCATTTTCTACTGCTCCAGCAATAAGAGCAATTTCATCAGATTTAATAATTTTAGTATCCTCTACTTCTCTAATATTTTCTACACTTTCAGCAATAAGAGCAGGTTCATTATCTGGAATTTCAGCAACTTCTACTGCTCCAGTATTTTCTGCCCATTCATCATCTGCTACATCAGGTTCTACAGCGGAGGCAATAAGAGCAGTTCCATTATATGGAATTTCAGCAGATTTAATAATTTCAGTATCTGCTACTGCTCTAATATTTTCTACACTTTCAGCAATAAGAGCAGGTTCATTATCTGGAATTTCAGCAACTGCTACTGCTCCAGTATTTTCTGCCCATTCATCATCTGCTACATCAGGTTCTACAGCGGAGGCAATAAGAGCAGTTCCATTATATGGAATTTCAGCAGATTTAATAATTTCAGTATCTGCTACTGCTCTAATATTTTCTACACTTTCAGCAATAAGAGCAGGTTTATTATCTGGAATTTCAGCAACTTCTACTGCAAAAGAATTTTCCATATTAACAGACCCTTCTACTGCTCCACCAATTTCTACATTGGAAGCAATAAAAACATTTTCATCATCTGGAATTTCAGCAACTTCATCAGATTTAGTAATTTCAGTATCCACTACTGCTCCTGAAATTTTGTCATTTTCAGCAATAAGAGCAGGTTTATTATCTGGAATTTCTACATTTTCATTAGTAACTTTAGATTTAATAACTTCAGTATCCACTACGGCTCCATTAATTTCTACATTATCATCAATAATATCAGTTCCATTATTTGGAATTTCAGCAGATTCTACATTTTCGGAACCCTTTGTTGCTCCTGAAATTTTGTTATCTTTAGCTTCTTTTTGTGCTTTATAAGTTAAATAATGCTGATATACAGCTTCTTTTATTTCAGCAATGCTAGTTATTCCGTCTTCAAGCCATTTTTCTAATTGTGCTTTTATATATTCAATAGGACTATAATATTTAGATTCTATGAATAGGTATTTATCAGCTAGAATTGCTGTACCACACATGTAGTCTTGTAATACAGTTTCAATAGGATTATTAACATATGGATAAACATCCGTATATAAAACACCATCTATATATGAAACATTCTCTATTTTTATATATCTGTCTGATAGTGCAAACTTATCGAATAAATCATTTAGCAGTTTAGCAATTTGAACCATATCATTATATGGTACTTCTATTTCATTACGTTTAAATATCTCTGAGATAGTTTCATATCCTGCTTCAGAATTAGGTACAGCAATTTCTGGTTCTATTGAATTGTATTGGCTTTCATAATAAATTATGTGATTAATAGTATACGCATTTACTTCTAGCCATTTTTCTAGCACTCCTATTATATATTTGCTAGTACTTTTTGCATTATATAAGCATGCAATTTCACAAGCTTTATCTAAAATAGTTACACGTTCTTCTTGATAGTTATAGTAATATTTATTAGCTTGATGTTCTGCTCTAAATTTAAATGCCTTTAATAGTTCATTAATTTTAATTACATCATCTGGTTTAATTTTTAAAGCTTTTTCAAATCCTATGTGTTCTTTAATAATTTCTAAAATTAAGTTACAGTCATGGTTATTTAATTCATATGATTTATGAATGCTATTAAAATTACGTATATAGTCAATTAAATCTGAAAGTGTACATATACCTGCTTTTATCCATTTTTTTAATACTCCTATTAGATATTTAACAGGACGCTTAGGCATTTGGACTGCTACTATTTTACAAGCTCTATAAAAAATACCATGAAGCCCTAAAGTGTGTTGTGGATCGAAATGTTTTAATAATTCAAAAATTTTAACTATATCATACCGTGTATATTCTTTATCTTTATCATCTTCATAATTATCTAAAGTTAAAGTTTCTAAAAATAGCGTAACTTCATTCCATTCTTTTTCTGGTACTGCTGGTACTGCTGGTACTGCTGGTACTGCTGGTACTGCTGGTGTTGCTTCTTTAGATTTTATAGTTTCATTTTCATAATAAGTCGTTGTATATTCGTTAAGTTTAACATCGGCATTAGTATTAGTTTTAATATTAACTATATTTTCACCAGAATTTTTAGTATTACATATATTAGACGTGGTGTTATAATCAACTGCTTCTTTTATATTAGAATTTTTAGTAGTAGTATCAACAATAACTTCTTTTTTGTCTTCTTCATTTGTGTCTTTAATTTCTTTAGTGATAGTATCATTAACAATAATTTCTGTTGTATCTTTTTTAGCTTTTTTAGCTTTTTTAGCTTGTCTAGCTTCTGTTTTATCAAATTGTGCAAAAAAACTTTCTACTAATTCGTTATTACGAAAATACCAAGTTAGTCCTGTAGCTTTGTTAGTATAGCAAGCGTATAGTTTACCTGCAAATATATCTGTTGAATTTACGTAGTCCTTTTTACTTTTATAAACAGTACAAATTTTTTCCCTAGCTGTTCTGAATGTATTATCAGTTATTCTTAATTCTTCTGTCCAGCTATCGCCTTCTGTATAAGCAGCTTTTTTGCATGGTTGTAAGAATTTATAAAAACAGTCCTTACCTGTTTTTTCTGACATTTTTTCAAACCAATATTCCATCTGCATTAATATCATGGTTGTTGTTTTATTTTTAAAATAACAGTTTAATTCTGGTGAATTAATCAACCTTGGAAAATTGAATTGACTTGCAAATTTAGGCATAACAATTTTTCCTCTTCTTTTTAATTTTTTTTACGTATTAAAAAAATTTTGTATTTAGGCTTGACTAGTAGCATAACTCTGTGCTACTATTTAGTAAATCGTGATTCTTCTTAAAATCATCACGTTGAGTGGCGTATCTGTCTGAAGAACAGGTATGCCTTTTTTTAATACTTGTTTTTAAGTATAACATATAGTTATCAAAAAAGCAAGCAATTGTTTATTTTTTTTTAGTGTTTTTTTTGTTACAGATATTACGGAATTGTATTTATTTTCCTTATATTTAGTCAAAACTACTTAATACTTCAGCCAGTTTAATTATTTCATTACTTAAATAGTTCAATTGAAACTTAAGGTAAGCTATTTTATCTTGTGTAACAGAGGAAGCTGGTTTAATATTAACGGTGTCTTTTTTATTACAAGAAGAATGGGTATAAGAATTCGTATAAGAATTTTCATATATTTTTTCTGGTGTTGCTTCTTTAGATTTTATAGTTTCATTTTCATAATAAGTCGTTGTATATTCGTTAAGTTTAACATCGGCATTAGTATTAGTTTTAATATTAACTATATTTTCACCAGAATTTTTAGTATTACATATATTAGACGTGGTGTTATAATCAACTGCTTCTTTTATATTAGAATTTTTAGTAGTAGTATCAACAATAACTTCTTTTTTGTTTTTTCTTTTTTGTTTTTAACTTCTTCATGTTTTAAAACATAAGTACGTTTAAACATAAGTACGTTATAGTTATATATACTATAATGAATAATAATTTTTTGATTTAGTAATTTCTGTACATGTGACTTGAATTTTTCAGTTCATTATAACATGAATTTTTTAGTTTATTAATACTCAAGCTTTACTGATACATAAAATAATTACAATGACAGCAAATAACAACCTTAAATAAAATAAGAGCAAGTTAATTACATAAAACCACCTGTAGAAACTCTCAACAAATTGCGTATGTAAATTTCATTATCCAAAAAAAAGGTACATCTGGTGTACCTTAAGTGAACTTAAAATAAATTATGTATTTTAATGTAGCACAACAGGTGTTGCTAGTCAAGTCTACGGAATAAAAAAAATACATATAGTCAATATATAAGCTTCAGCTTTTGTTTATTCGATAGCCTCGTAAGAGGCGGTGTGGTTCTTGGTTATCTATAAATTTGAGATTTTTATTATTTAGATTGCTATCTAAAAAAACCCCCCTTTTTCAGAATAAAAAATAATTTTATTAAAAATCTCTTGTATTTAAACTGTATATTTAACAGTTAAACAAGGTATCCTATAGATGTGGTTGGGACAACGCCGCCACAACTAATATACTAAATAAATATACTTGCTTGTCTTATCAGACAAAAAAAATGGTACATCCTATGTGCGATAGGTGTACCTTAGCGTGATATGGTTTAAAGAAAGTCACGCACTATTAATGTAACACAGCTAGTGTTGCTAGTCAAGCCTACGGGATTAAAAGAAATACATATAATAGTAGAAACTCTCAACAAATTGCATATATACTAAAGATATTGCACAAACACTAGGAAACACAAGGTTTTTGTAATAGAAACTTCTCAAACAATCTCTTGCTTTTAACAGTATAACACGATATTATAAGGGTGTGGTTGGGAAAGCCCATCACAAATAGTAATATATGTAGGTGGTACATCCTACTACTAATAGGTGTACCATAGCGTGATAAACTTTAAACAAAATCACGCACTATTAATGTAGCACAGCTGGTGCTACTAGTCAAGTCCATAGGACTAAATTATCAAGTCCATAGGACTAAAAATTATCAAGCCCACGGGGCTAAATTTGAACATTGAAAAGGAGAAAAAAAAATGATGTATGAAACAATTTCTATTGAGGAGTTTTCTATTGAGGAAATTTCTATTAAGGAAATTTCTATTGAGGAGTTTATCGACAAAATAAAATGGTGTTTTGATTGTTCTGGAGAAATTGAAATATCTTCATTTCGAGATTATACCGATATTTTGGTTGATGAAGTTAACTTATTTGATCTGTCATTTGAAGGAAACATTAAGAAAGAAGAAATTGAGATTTTTAAAAGAGACATTGAGCATCCAAATAGCAGATATTCTATTTGTCTTAGTGAAGTGGCTAATATAAGGATAATTTTATTTGTGAATTCTTATACAGAAACTGTAAAGCGTTTTGCCTTTGAAATATGTGACGGTGATAGTCATGTATGTATGATTTCACTTGAAGGCGAGGTAAGATAATAATGATGGATTTTAATGTAAAAACCGTGATAATGAAGGATGAATTTGCTGTTGATGAATTTATTAACAAAGTGAAATGGTGTACTGAATGTTGTGCAAAATCTGGAGAAATTGAAATTATTTATCTTACTGATTTTGAAAAAATCTTAGTTGATACTGTTTGTCCTTCAACTCTTTTATTTGAAGGAGTTAGCCAATATACAGATAAAAGATGTTCTGTTTGTCTTAGCGATCTGAATGATATAAGGATATATTTACACGTTCATTCTTATACCCGAACTGTAGAGCAATTTTGCTTTGAAATATGTAACGATGATAATAGCTTATTTATTATTTCACTTGAAGGCGAGGTACGATAATATGTTTTATAATGGTGATGAATATGAGGACGATGAATTTTACTACGAGTTTGACGCTGATGACTATGATAGTGATGGCGATATAATACCACTTTATAGAGGTTATTGTGAGGAGTGTCGCACAAAGTATCATGAGGATGATGGTGGTGAAGTATTAATGTTAGACGAGGACTTTAAAAGATTATTTGAATGGTATGAAAAAGGAACTTATGATTTTATTTGTAGTTTATGCGTAGATAAAATTAAAGGGACGGGAATTTCTGTTATTTGTGATTATTGTAATGAGCAAATAAAATGCGATGATAATCACTGGCTGACTTTTAGTGGAACAACTGTAGATGAAAATGAGTATATGTGCGAAAAATGCTATAACTTAAGATTTATGGAAATATAAATTAGAGGAGTGTAATTATGGAAGTGATAAAAAATTTAGATGTACCAGAAAGTTGTTTTTTTGATGAGTATTCTAGGGATGAAATGGATTTTAATAATGAGAGCAGATCACACGAAAGTAGATCGGAAGTTGTTGCTAACATTTATCATAAGATGAATAAAATTAGGATTGAATTAGCTGAATTTAATATCGTTAAAGGGAACTACAATGAGTATAGCAAGTATTATTATATGGAACTTAGTGATTTTCTTCCAGAACTTTTAAGGCTATGCGATAAGTATGGTGTATTTACTCAAATTTCTTTTAGTAATGAAGTAGCAACTTTAATTATTACAAATTGTGATGCACCAGCTGAACAAATAATATTTAATTCCCCTATGCGTGATATTGTTTTAAAAGCTACAAATGCTATGCAATCTTTAGGCGGTGTTGAAACTTATCAACGTAGATATTTATATATGACTGCTTTTGAAATAGTTGCAAAAGATGTATTGGATAGTACTGCTACTAGTGTTAAAGAAGCTAAAATGAAGCCTGTAGAAATTACCCCTAAACAAATTCAAGCATTATTTGGTTTAGCCCATAGTAAGGGTTATGATGGCGAGTCTGTAAAAAAAGTTGTATATAAGCATTATAGCAAAGGCATTAGGGAATTAAGTTTAGTAGAGTATGATTATCTTATTGAACAATATAATAAATTATCCCCTAACTTATAATTAATTCAAACTGCTATACCTTAATTGGCGTAGCAGTTTCTTTACGGAGCTTTTTTAACTTTGGTCTAAGTCTAAGAATATTAGATGTATTATTTAGTAGCGTAGATTCTACATTTAACAGTATAATCCGCTATTATAAAGAAATGATGAGGGATACCCTCTTAAACAGTAAAAAAATATATGCAAGCCTATACAAGGCTAAATATGAACATTGAAAGGTGCCATTACAATGATTGATTTAATAAATTTTCAAAATATCCCCAGCAATCCAATAATATTTAAAGCTTTATTAACCATGCATCATAAAATAAATAATCCCTGTTATAAAAATATTAGTGTTTCTATATCTGGCGGTGCTGATAGCGACATAATGTTGAATATGGTAATGCAAACAGTTGATAAGTCTAATTTGGATAAACTTAAATTTATATTTTTCGATACAGGTGTTGAATATCAAGCAACTAAAAAACATCTGGAACAACTAGAAGTAAAATATGGGATAACTCTTATAAAATTAAAGCCTAAAAAAAGCATTGGAGTAATAAAAAAGGAATTTGGGTCACCATTCCTAAGCAAGTTTGCCAGCAAAAATATTTCAATCTTACAGAAGAAGGGATTTAATTTTGCTACCGATAAAAGTTATGAAGAGTTAATTTTAATTTATCCTAGAGCTAAAACAGTTCTTGGTTGGTGGTTTAACAAGAATTCCATTAACCAGCTGAACATCAACTATAATAAAGGACTAAAAGAATTTTTGCAAACTAATCCACCAGATTTTAAAATTAGTTCCAAGTGCTGTGACTTTTTGAAAAAAGATATTGGTAAAGAATTCGACAAACTTAACCAAACCGATTTAAATATTATCGGCATCCGACGAGCAGAAGGAGGAATACGCACATTTAGCTATAACTCTTGTTTTTCAAAAAACAAAATAACAGGGCTTGATACCTATCGTCCATTATTTTTCTTTAGTGATAAAGATAAATTGGAATACAAAGAATTTTATAATATTGAATACAGTGAATGTTATACCAGTTATGGGATGAAACGTACTGGCTGTTGTGGTTGTCCATTTAATAAAAACTTTATAAAAGATTTAGAGCAACTGAAATTCTATGAACCGAAAATGTATACCCTAAGTCAGGCTTTGTATTTTCAAAGTTATGAATATACAAAAAGATATCTTGACTTTAAAAAAAATTTAAAGTAAAAAATTTAAAATTTGAAGAGGGCTTTTAAGCCCTCTTTTTTCTCTTTTTCTTTTTCAAGTGGGGCAGGAACCCACCACCGCAAAGGAGGGGACAAACCGCACAAAGAAAACCCAGAAACCCCCGAAAAAACCAGCGAAACAACAACGAAAAAAGAGGCAAAAAAGAAGGGGGGGCACGCAGACGAAACCCCCCAAACACGACAGAATAGAAGAAAGAAGAGAACACAAAGGGAGAAGAGAAAAGTGAAAGAACAAACAACAACACCAACAACAGCAGAGGAACACA
>LJHE01000021.1 GCA_001983555.1 Candidatus Epulonipiscioides gigas | reverse complement strand
ATATAGTTACTCAAAGGACAAATCTCGGATAAACAATATATTTTATAATGAGGAGGTTTCAATGAAAGTAAAAGAAAAAGAAAAAGAAAAATTAGCTATTAATTTGGCAAAAATGATTGGACTAATGCAAATAAGTGTATTATTAATTTTAATTATATTTGTGGCACGACAAGTATATGTTTCTAATCATCACGAAACTGAAAAAAGATTTAATGGGCTTGCAGAGCTAAATGCTACTAAAGTGCAAGGTGTAATGGATTCAGCATTTGGCTTAATAACTGGTACCAAAAATTACTTTAGTCGTACTTATAGTAGTTATGAAGCTTCTAAGAAAACAAGTCAAACTATAAGTTCTGTAACAAATGAACCTTTATCACTAAATAATTATAAAGCAGAATTATTTTTTCTAAACAATGCATGGGCAGCTGTAGGAGATAATGATAATATATTAAAATTTGGAATTTATTTTGAGCCCTATGCTTTTGATTCTTCTAAAGAGGTATATGCTTTTGAAGTTTATGAAAGTGATGCTAATAATCAATCTTCAACTATAATTAAAAATTATGATGATTATTCAACACAAGAATTTTATTCTGAACCTTTAAAAACAGGCAAGACGCATATAACCATTCCCAAAGCCAATCATAATGGTGATAATGTAATTGAAATATCTTATCCTATGATATATAGAAATGAAGTAAAAGGTATAATATCAGTAGAAGTTCAAGTGGATGCTTTCGCAGGTACTAGAGTACATGATGAAGACTATAAAACTTTATTTACTTCAATTGCAAATGGAGATTGGATTTTAATATATCCAACCAAAGAAGAGAATATTGGTAAAAGTATGTTTGAATATGTAGTTTCAGAAAATGAGCAAGAATGGAGAGAGTTAGCTCGTGATGAAGAGGCTTTTACTATTACAACAGAAATGCCAATTAAGACTGATGATCATAAGATAGGTTCTATTCAGCACAGATACTTATATCCAATTAATGCTGGAGATGATACTTGGTGGGCTCATATCGAAGTAAATAAAAACGAAATGTTTTCTGTAACAACAAATCTCATTATTACTATAATAATAATTTCATTAATTTTATTAGCTATCTTAATTGCTCTTGTCTTACGGTTAATAAATAAATCTTTAAAACCACTAAATCCATTATTACTTGCAGCAACTCAAATGTCTAATGGAAATCTGGATGTAGAACTTAAAATAGAAACTAAAGATGAAATAGGTCAGTTAGGACAAATAATTATTACAATGAGCCATACCTTAAGAGATATTGTTAAAGATATTCAAGAAATTCTTGCAACTATGGCACAAGGTGATTTTACAGCTGCTCATAACATAAAAGCAAATTATGTAGGTACTTTTATTCCAATAAAAACATCTTTAGTTGAAATTGGCGAAAAATTAAGTGATACATTATCACAAATAAATTCTGCAACTCATGAAGTAAGTAGCGGAGCAGAAGGTATTGCAAGAGCAGCAACGGATTTAGCTGAAAGTACACTAGAGCAAAGTGAAATTCTGTTGCAGTTTACTAATTCAACTGAAAATATAGCAACTATAATCAGCGAAACTGTGCTTAATGTAGAAGAAACAAGTAAAATTTCTAATGATGCTAAACTTAAAGCTACTAAAGGTACACAAGCAATGGAAAAAATGTTAGTTTCTATGGACGCTATTAATCAATCTAGTCTCACTATTTCATCTGTACTAAAAACAGTTGAAAATATTGCAGAACAAACAAATTTATTGGCATTAAATGCAGCAATTGAAGCAGCTCGTGCGGGTGAAGCTGGAAAAGGTTTTGCAGTTGTAGCAAATGAAATAAGAGAACTTGCAAATAGAAGTAGTGAAACTGTTAAAGAAATTGATGCTATTGTTAATACTAGTATAACCGATGTTGCAAAAGGACAGGAAATGGCTCATAACACTTCTGAAAGTTTGAAAGCCATTGTTAATACAGTTGAACAAACAAGCACTCTAGCAGAGCTTTTATTAGAATCAACTGATAGACAAAAAAATAATGTTGAAGAATTACTTAATGGAACACAGCAAATTAATAATCTTATACAAAATACTTCAAGTACATCTGAAGAAAGCGCTGCAGTAAGTCAAGAGCTTGCTGCTCAAGCAGAACATTTAACACATATGATGAAATATTTTAAATTTGATTAATATTTTTTGGATAAAAGTAGTGTGGTGCTAAATTAGTTTAGTGCCACAATTTTTTTTATAAAACTCAAAATAAAAATTTTTCTAAAAGCATTGTATAATTCAAATACTTGTATTAAAATTAAAGTACCTTTATGGTAAAATTAATAATTATAACGGAGGCAATAAAAATGGTTAATGGTCTTAAAGAAATACCACAAATAAATTTTGAGGGAAAAGACAGTAAAAATCCGCTCAGTTTTAAATA
The DNA here is from genome assembly GCA_001983555.1 of Candidatus Epulonipiscioides gigas. GTDB lineage: Bacteria > Bacillota > Clostridia > Lachnospirales > Cellulosilyticaceae > Epulonipiscioides > Epulonipiscioides gigas. The sequence continues at coordinate 70,326 of LJHE01000021.1, read as the reverse complement.
TTATAATCCAGATGAGATAATTCAAGGTAAAAAAATGAAAGATTATCTTAAATTTGCACTTAGCTATTGGCATACTCTTTGCGGAGATGGTACAGATCCATTTGGTGTGGGTACAATAGACAGAGATTATGCTGGTCAAACCGAGATGGAAAAAGCAAAAAGCAAAGCGGATGTTGCATTTGAGATTATGCAAAAACTTGGAATAGAATATTTTTGTTTTCATGACGTTGATATTGCTCCTGCGGGAAATAGTTTAAAAGAGCTTAAAGCAAATTTAGAAGAAATAACAGACTATATAAAAACGCTTATGGATAAAACAGGAATTAAATTGCTTTGGGGAACTGCAAATTGCTTTAGTCATCCACGTTATATGAATGGTGCGGGTACATCTCCACAAGCAGATGTTTTTGCATGTGCAGCAGCACAAATTAAAAATGCTATTGATGCAACTATCAAGCTAGGTGGAACAGGATATGTTTTTTGGGGTGGTCGAGAAGGCTATGAAACTCTTTTAAATACTGATATTGATCTTGAACTTGATAATATGGCACGCCTTATGCACATGACAGTTGATTATGCTCGTGCACAAGGTTTTGAAGGTGATTTCTATATTGAACCAAAACCAAAAGAACCTACAAAACATCAATATGACTTTGACGTTGCAACAGTTGTAGGATTTTTAAGAAAATATAACTTAAAAAGAGAATTTAAAATGAATATAGAAGCAAACCATGCAACACTTGCTGGACACACATTCCAACATGAACTTCACATGGCACGTGTAAATAATGCATTTGGTTCAATTGATGCTAACCAAGGTGATTTGCTCCTTGGATGGGATACAGATCAATTTCCAACAAATGTTTATGAAACAGCTTTATGTATGCTTGAAGTTATTAAAGCAGGTGGATTTACAAATGGCGGGCTAAACTTTGATGCAAAAGTAAGACGTGCATCTTATACAATGGAAGACATTATATTAGCATATATTGCTGGTATGGACTCATTTGCACTTGGTCTTAAGATAGCTAATAAAATTATAGAAGATGGAAGAATTGATGAATTTGTAACAAATAGATATTCTAGTTATAAAACAGGAATTGGTGCTGATATTGTTGCTGAAAAAACTACTCTTGAAGATTTAGAAAAATATGCTCTTGAACTTCCAGAAGTTATAGCAGAAAGTGGTAAACAAGAATATCTTGAATCTGTATTAAATAATTTAATGTTTAGTCTATAAATTTCAATTGCTCCCTCTTGTATAAGTGGGAGCTTGCAAAATTAGACATTATTTAAAAAGGAGCTGTAGAAATTATATGAATCCAATATTATCAGGTTTTTATCCCGATCCATCTATATGTCGTGTAGATGATACATTTTATATGGTAACTAGCTCATTTGAATTTTTTCCCAGTGTTCCTATTTTTAAAAGTAAAAATCTTGTTAATTGGGAGCAAATTGGCTATTGTGTAACAAATGAGCATTATTTAAAACTTAGAACTTGTCGAAATAGCGGTGGAATTTTTGCGCCTACTATCCGTTATAATAATGGAACATTTTATATGATAACAACAGATGTTGGGGGTATTGGCAATTTTATTGTAACTGCAACAAATCCCGAAGGACCATGGAGCGAACCTATTCGAGTTGATTTTCAAGGTATTGATCCAAGTTTATATTTTGAAGATGATGATGTATATTGTAATTCAACTGGTAAAGATGAACATGGTACATCTGGTATTGTAATGGCCAAGATTGATATAAAAACAGGTGAATGTCTTGAAGATAAAAAATTTCTCTGGAGCGGAACAGGCGGAACATTTCCAGAAGGAGCTCATATTTATAAACGAGGCACAAAATACTTTTTGTTAATTGCAGAAGGAGGTACTTCAATGGGGCATATGGTTACAGTTGCATCTGCTGATAACATATATGGACCATATGAATCAAATCCTAATAATCCAATTTTAACTCATCGTGACCAAGCAAGAACAGAAATTCAAGGACTTGGACATATGGATATTGTAGAAGACCAAAATGGAAACTTCTGGGCAGTATTTTTAGGATTTAGATTAACAGAAAGTTATTTCCACCATCTTGGACGAGAAACCTTTTTAGCTCCTGTAACTTGGAAAGAAAACGAATTTCCTGTAATTAATGACAATCAACCCATTACAAGAGATATTTCACTATATAAATTACCACAAGAGCTCACTATTATAAATAAAAGTTTTATAGATAATTTTTCAACCAATACATTAAATTTTAGATATAACTTTTTAAGAAGACCAGTAAAGTATGAGCTTGATAATGGATTAATTTTATATGGGAATGATATTTCTCTGAATGAATGTGGTACACCAAGTTTTATTGGTTTTAGACAGACAGAATTTAATATAGAAGTATTTTTTCATGTTAAGTATCAAATTCAAGAAAATGATATATGTGGTATTACTGTATTCTACGATAATACTCGACATTTTGACTTGTGCTTAGCTAGTGATAATATATTTGTTAGAAAAATATTTGATGATATGAAAGATATTATTGTATCTGATAATCCTGTTTTTAATAATAGAGATAATTTTAACGAAGCTATTTTATATATAAAATCTGATACAAATAAATATTATTTTGGTTATGGAAAAACGCCAGAAGAAGCCAAAAATAATATATTAGCAACTGGACTAACAAGACATGTTTCTACAGAGATTTCTAAAATAAGCTTTACTGGAGTATATTTAGGAATGTTTGTTGAAGGTAGTTCAGAAAGTAAAATGATAGTCAATGAAATCCAATATAATGTAGAAGAGCAGGAGTAATTATGGAATATATTTTAGGAGTAGACCTTGGAACAAGTGGAACTAAAACAGTATTATTTGATAAAACAGGCAAGAAAATTGCATCTAGTACAGTAGAGTATGAGCTCTTTACACCTAAAAATGGCTGGGCAGAGCAAGACCCTAATGACTGGTTAAATGCAACCATTTCTACAATTAAACATGTAGTACAAAAATCTGGAGTGGCAAAAGAAGATATTAAAGGTCTTGGAATATCTGGACAAATGCATGGTCTTGTTATGGTTGACAAAAATGGCGATGTAATAAGAAATGCTATTTTATGGTGCGATGGCAGAACAGGATTAGAATGTGCAGAGATAACTGAAAAAGTTGGAAAAGAAAGACTTATAGAAATATCTGCAAATCCAGCTCTTACTGGTTTTACAGCAGGTAAAGTAGTTTGGGTAAAAAAACATGAACCTGAAAATTATGCAAAATGTTATAAAATGCTATTACCAAAAGACTATGTCCGTTTTAAGCTAACAGGTAATTATGGGGCAGAAGTTTCTGATGCATCTGGAACAAATCTATTTGATATAAATACAAAAGAGTGGTCTAAAGAAATTTTAGATAAATTAGAAATAGATATAAACTTATTGCCAGAAATAAAAAATTCTGTAGATGTAGCTGGCAAAATAACTGACAAAATAGCAGAGCAAACAGGTCTTAGCACAGATACGCTCGTTTGCTATGGAGCAGCAGATAATGCAGCTGCAGCAATTGGAACAGGAGTAGTTTCAACTGGTAAAGCATTTACAACAATTGGTACAAGTGGAGTAATTTTTGTGCATTCAGATAAGCCTTTAATTGATAAAAAAGGCAGAGTTCATACTTTTTGCTCAGCAGTTCCAGATAAATATACTCTTATGAGCTGTACATTATCAGCTGGAATGTCATTAAAATGGTTTAGAGATAACTTTTGCAATGATGAAATAAGCGTAGCTAAACATTTAAATAAAGACAGTTATGATATTATTAATGAAGGGGTAGCAAATATTCCAATAGGTTCAGATAAGCTTATATTTTTGCCATATTTAATGGGTGAGCGCTCCCCTATTCTTGATGAAAAATCAAGAGGTGTATTTTTTGGTTTAAATACTATTCATACAAAATACCATATGTTGCGTGCGATTATGGAAGGAGTTATGTTTTCTCAATGGCATTGTTTAGATGTTATTCGTAAGCTAGGTGTAAGCACAAATCTTATGTATGCTTGCGGTGGCGGAGCAAAAAGTGAACTTTGGCGTGCAATGATGGCTGATATGTATAATGTAGATGTTACAACTGTTAAAAATGAAGAGGGTCCTGCTCTTGGAGTAGCAATTTTAGCAACTGTTGCATGTGGGATGTATAAGAGCGTTGAAGCTGCCTGTGAAGTTATGGTTGAGGAAAAAGAAAAAGTTGCTCCAACAAATAATTGTTTAGAATACAAAAAATATTATGAAATTTATAAAAATCTATATTTAGCACTTGCAACTTCTTTTGAACAACTTAGTTATCTAAAATAAAAATTCTTTTAGTTGCTCCCATTTATAGAAGTGGGAGCTTGCCAAATCTTAAAAAAGTGTTATTTTGTGTACAAACATAAGTTTTCTATCATAATCTAATTCTACAAAGTCAGATGGAATAATATCTTTTTTATTTTTTTCAAAATATTGAGCATTTGCATATTGTAATAGACAATAAACAAATTGCGAGCAATACATAATATTTGGTTTAGGTTTATATGATTTTACTGTAATCAATCCTATTAAATTATAAGCGCTTCCATTTAAATTTATTTCTTTTATTTTTTCTATCATTTTTTGCTTTTGTTTAATTGTAACTTTCAATTTATATACATAAATTGATGAATCATCTTTTTTTAATAAATATTCTATTATTTCTGCATTAAGACCAGGTGGATTAATTTTTTCTCCTCCATTATAACTAACTAATGTACTAAGATTTTTATCAAATGCAACAGAAACATGATTATAATTTTTTTGAGTCATTAAAGAAATAACTCTACTTGTAGGTGAACCAGTATCTGATAAAACAATGTATATATAATTATCTTGCAAACTTTCCTCTAATTTAACAAAGTAATCTTCACTAAGCGTACCATTATTAATATAAGAGAAAAAACTATTTCTTCTAACTTCTTCTATGACATCTTCAATAACTTCTTTTGTTAAAATTTCTTTAGAATTTTTTACTAAATTCATTTTACTAGATAAAATTTTACTAAATTCATCTATTTTATCAAAATATAAACTTGGATTTTTATCTATACTAGAAAAAATATACACTTTATCTAAGTTTAAATCTAAAATTTCTTTTAAATAAAAAGAGAAGCCTAATAATAAATAAGATAAGAATATAAGTGTTCTATTTAAACCAAGACCCTCTCCTCCTATAACAAAAATACTATAACATACTTGAAGTGCTATTAATAGTCCATAAGATATTATGGTTACAAGAATTTTAATTTTATTTTTAGATATAAAGATTATATATGTCATTAATGTCAAATCAACAAATAAAAAAACCACGCTACATGTTATGTGATTATTAAAAGTTAAAAAAAAGATTGAAAATATAATTAAATAAAGTTTAAAAATTTGCAACTGTGGCATAAAATTCCTCCTTTCTCACTGATATTTTATCACGAAAAAACCTAGTCTGCAACTCATAAAAGTAAAGAAAATTTGGCATTTATTAATAAAATATTTAAATTTATGCTTGTTTGAGAAATAAAATTGTACATAAAAATAAAACAATATTAACAATTACTTTTTAAATTATAAAAATAAAGAATATTAAATTATGCGAAAATTTCCATTTATTCCTTGAATTTCTTGTTTATGTAAATAATACCTTATGAATAATCCTTAAAGCTGTATAAATGTTAATTAAAAAGGCAACTTTATAAGTAACGACAAATTACAGGATAGGATGTGCAAAATTGTATGATAATAAAAATAAGAAAATTCTGCTAATTTTTTTAGTAGTTATAAGTATTTTGACATTATTTAGTCCAATGGTAATTTCAAATTATTATATACCTAATCAAATAAATATGATTGTAGGACGAGAATATAGTATAGATTTTAAAATTCCAGTAAAAGCAACTATAAAAGTTAAAGATGAAAATTTTATTTTAGATGACAATAGTAATATATCAGAAGGAATTACAAATATAAATTTAAATGATCCATTAATAGTTAAGGCAACTGAGCAAGGAAATGCAGCACTTGAAATAAATTTACTAGGTTCTATTCCAATTAAAACAGTTGTTGTATCAGCTTTACCTGAAATGGAAGTTATTCCTGGTGGCGATGTAATAGGAATAGAAGTTCATTCTAGGGGTGTTTGTGTTGTTGGAACAGGTGAATTTAGTTCTGGCGACAAACAAGTTAATCCCTGTAAAGGAAAAATAAAAAAAGGAGATAGAATCATTTCTATAAATGATACTCCAGTAAATACAAAAGAAGATTTTAAAACTTATGTAGAAGAAAATTTAGATGCTCCAATGATACTTGAGATTATTAGAGAAGATAAATATATTAAATCAGAAGTGGCGGCAGCATATTCAAATGAAGAAGCTAATTATAAATTAGGAATATGGATAAAAGACACTGTACAAGGACTTGGAACTCTTACGTATATAGATCCTGAAACTGGAAGTTTTGGTGCACTTGGACACGGTATAACAGATACAGATTTTGAAAAAATTATACCAATAGCCTATGGTAAGATAATGGAAGCTGAAATTGATGGTATAAAAAAAGGAGAAGCAGGAGCTCCTGGTGAAATCAGCGGAATAATTGATACTTCTGATGCAGCAAGTCTAGGTGATATAAATGATAACACAAATTGTGGCATATTTGGAGTAATGGAGCAAAATGATATTAATCAAATGAGAAAGGAAGCTCTTAAAGTAGCCACTGCTAGCGAAGTAAAAGAAGGAAATGCTACTATTATGGCGGACTTGACTGGTGAAGGTGTTCGCTCATATAAAGTTAAAATACAAAAGATTGCTAAACATATTAGTGAGCCTTCAAAAAGTATGATTATTAAAATTGTAGATGATGAATTACTTGCTCTTACAAAAGGAATAATACAAGGAATGAGCGGTTCTCCTATTATTCAAAATGACAAAATAGTCGGAGCAATCAGTCATGTATTTGTAAATGACCCAACAACAGGTTATGGAATATTTATAGAAAATATGATAAATCAACAGTGAACTCCTCCTCTATAAATGGAGCTTATCTATATATAAGAAATCCACAAAGCTTTATCGCATTTGTGGATTTATGAATTAATTTTCTTTTTTTAGTCGTTGACAAGAAGTAAGCCCTTCTTTATGGTTTTCATGGCAAGCTTTACAATCACCATGACGAGGGCATTTTAAGTTTTTACATACACAATTTGGGTTTAAAGTTTTTTCTGCGATAATGAACACCTCCATTAATATTTATATATAAATTGTAACACATGTTATATATAAATGCAATAACTATTCTACAATCAATTCATTTGTAGGTGCCCCTGGTGCTACCATAGGAAAAACTTTATCATCTTTATCTATAATACAATCTATAACAGCAGGTTTATTTTGCGACATAGCTTTTGTAAATATTTCTTCAAATTCTTCTATACTTGTAGCTCTATATCCGTCTATTTCATAAGCCAGAGCTAGTTTTACAAAATCTGGTCCACGATCTAAAACTGTTTGAGAATATCTTTGCTCGTGAAATAAGTGTTGCCACTGTCTAACCATTCCAAGAACACTATTATTTAAAATTACAATGATAATAGGTAAATTGTAATACGCAATTGTAGACAGTTCGTTACAATTCATTCTAAAAGAACCATCTCCTGCAAGCTGAACAACACGTTTATTTGGATTAGCAATTGTTGCTCCAATACTTGCTCCTGTTCCAAATCCCATTGTACCAAGTCCGCCAGAGCTTATAAATGTGCGAGGTTCTTTATAACAATAATATTGAGCAGCCCACATTTGATGTTGACCAACTTCCGTTGTAATAATAGCATTGCCCTGACTAATTTTATCAATAGCTTCAATAATTTCTTTGGCATTTAATGTATCACTTACAGAATGAGTTATTGTATATTTACTTCTCCAAGCATTCACTTGAGCTATCCATTCATGATGGCCTTTTTTATTGATAATCTTATTAAGTTCAGATAAAACAGTTTTTGCATCTCCAATTATATTATTTGTCGTCAATATATTTTTATCTATTTCAGCTGGGTCTATATCTATATGAAGAACTTTTGCTCCTGGTGCAAACGTTGCAATACTACTAGTTACCCTATCACTAAATCTTGCTCCAATTGCAATTAATAGGTCACAATTCATTATACCTTCGTTTGAAGCAACATTTCCATGCATTCCAACAAGACCAGTTGAAAGTTTATGATTTTGAGGAAAACTACCGGTTCCCATAAGTGAATTTGCAACAGGTGCATCTATTTTCTCGGCAAACTCAAGCAGTTCTTTTTCTGCACCACTTATAATTATACCACCACCTATATATATAAATGGCTTTTTACTCTCATCAATGAGCTTTTTGGCTATTTCAATATCTTTAGGATTAACATAATCAGTATTAATCACTACATTTGAACAAAAATCTTCTTGTTTTAATGCTGTAAATTCAGTTTCTTTAATTGTAACATCTTTTGGAATATCAATTAATACAGGTCCTGGTCTGCCACTTTTTGCAATTAAAAAAGCTTCTCTAATAGTATCAGCAAGCTCATCGACATTTTTTACAATATAATTATGCTTTGTAATACTTCTGGTTACGCCTATAATGTCTATTTCTTGAAAACTATCTTTTCCAAGAAGAGGAACCCCAACATTTCCTGTAATTGCTACCATTGGTATAGAATCCATGTAAGCTGTTGCAATACCAGTTACAAGATTAGTTGCTCCAGGACCTGATGTTGCTATACATACGCCAACTTTGCCTGATACTCGCGCATAAGCATCAGCCGCATGAGCTGCACCTTGCTCGTGAGCTGTTAATATATGATTAATCTTATCACTAGACTTATAAAGCTCGTCGTAAATTTGAATTACTGCCCCTCCTGGATAACCAAAAACTGTGTCTACACCTTGCTCTAGTAAACATTCTATTAAAATTTGTGAACCACTTAATTTCATGTCAATCCTCCTAGTTATAAATTATTTTGTCAAGTTTTTTTGTATTCTATTTTAATATGTCCAATTTTTTTAAAAATTTTCCATAAATATTTATTTATTTCTTTATGTCTAATATAAGCTTATACAATTTACAATAAATAACATTTTTTGGTCGTGTCAGAGGTGGGAGAATTCTTGCTAAGTGCATGTTAAATAAAAAATGTAAATTAATTTAAAAAAATTTAATAAGGGCGTTGCATACGTAAAAAAGCCATGCTATAATTGGCTAGTTATTTAACGGATGTTCCGCTAGTCTATATGTACTATGAACATTTATGAAAAAAGGAGAACTAAAATGAAAAATGCAATTATTGCTGAAATTGAAAATGCACAGTTAAAAAAAGATGTTCCTCAATTTAACGTTGGAGATTCTGTTCGTGTTTATGCAAAAATCAAAGAAGGTCAAAGAGAACGTATTCAAATGTTCGAAGGCGTTGTATTAAAGCGTCAAAATGGTGGAATTCATGAAACTTTCACAGTTAGAAGAATGTCATATGGTGTTGGTGTTGAAAAAATGTGGGCACTACATTCTCCAAATGTTGAAAGAATAGAAGTTATTAGACGTGGTAAAGTCAGACGTGCTAAGTTAAACTATCTACGTGAACGTGTTGGAAAACGTGCTAAAGTTAAAGAATTGGTAAGATAACACTTTAGGGGCTATTAAAGTCCCTTTTTTTTAGAAAAGGATTATATAATATGGAAATACAATGGTACCCCGGTCACATGACCAAAACCAAAAGATTAATAGAAGAAAATATTAAACTAGTTGATGTAATAATTGAATTGTTGGATGCAAGAGCTCCGAAGAGTACTAAAAATCCTGATATAGATAAATTTGCAAAAAATAAACCTAAAATTTTGATGCTAAACAAATCAGATCTTGCTAATCCTCAAATTACAAAAGAATGGATCAATTTTTATGAAAATGAAAATACAAAAGTTGTTCCTGTAATATCTACTTCTGGTAAAGGAATAAAAAATGTAGTAGATATTGCTCAAGATTTATTGAAAGAAAAAATTGAAAGAGATTTAAAGCGTGGACGTATATATAGACCTATCCGCGCTATGGTAGTAGGTATCCCAAATGTTGGAAAATCTACTTTTATCAACACTCTTGTTGGTAAAGGAGCAACGAAAACAGGAGATAAACCGGGAGTTACCAAAGGAAAGCAATGGATTAAATTAAAAAAAGGAGTTGAGCTTTTAGATATGCCAGGTATATTATGGCCTAAATTTGATGACCAAGAAGTTGCAAAAAAACTTGCTTATTTAGGTTCTATTAACGATTCAATTTTAAACATACAAGAATTAGCAATAGATTTTATAGGCCTTGCTCGAGAAAGATTTAGTAATACTTTTTTTACAAGATATGCTATAAGAGATTATGAAACTTTAAATGATCATGAAATATTATTAGAAATTGGAAAATTACGTGGAGTACTTTCTCAAAAGGGTAAAATAGACGAGGTTAGAACTTCTAAAATTATTATAGATGATTTTAGACATCATAGAATGGGTGATGTCAGTCTTGAAAAACCAGTTTTGGAGTCAAAGGTTTATGTCAAATAAAGAAGAAAGAGCTATGCTAGAAAAAGAACGTTTAGATGCTATGATGCAATTTGACGAAGATTTATCAAAAAATAAAGGTATTATTGTAGGCGTTGATGAAGCTGGAAGAGGTTCGCTTGCTGGAGATGTAGTTGCGGCAGCGGTTATTTTACCGACAGATTGCTCTATCATAGGATTAAATGATTCTAAAAAATTATCTGAAAAAAAGCGAGAAACACTGTATGAACAAATATTAGAGCAAGCTTTGTCTATTGGTATAGGAAAAGTTAGTGCTAAAAATATAGATAAAATCAATATCTTGCAAGCTACTTTACTTGCAATGAGAAAAGCAGTATACAACATACACATTCCTTTTGAGCTACCAATAGGTTTAGTTATAGTAGATGGAGATAAATCTATTCCTATTAATTTACCTCAGCAAACAATTGTAAAAGGTGATGCTAAAAGTGCATCTATTGCGGCAGCAAGCATAATTGCAAAAGTTACAAGAGATAGATCTATGCGCAAATTAGATGAGCTACATCCTGAATATGGATTTGCAAAACATAAAGGTTACGCTACAAAAGAGCATTATGAAGCTATTAAAAAATTTGGCATTATAGATGCTCATAGAAAAACATTTTTAAAAGGCATTCAGTATGAAAATAATTAGTCTATTTAGTGGAGCTGGTGGTTTAGACTTAGGATTTGAGCAAGCTGGCTTTGAAATTGCTATGGCAAATGAATATGACAAATCAATATGGCAAACTTATGAAACAAATCATAAAGCTCCGCTTATTAGAGGAGATATAAGAAGTATTAAAGAAACAGATTTTCCAAATCAAATTGATGGAATAATAGGCGGTCCACCTTGTCAAAGTTGGAGTGAAGCTGGAGCATTACGTGGTATTAATGACCATAGAGGGCAACTTTTTTATGAGTATATAAGAATTTTAAAAGATAAACAACCTAAGTTTTTTCTAGCTGAAAATGTTTCGGGAATGCTTGCTCATAGGCATTCCGAAGCAGTTAAAAATATAATCAATAAGTTTGAAAATTGTGGATATAATATTAGCATTAATTTAATAAATGCATCTAATTACAGAGTAGCTCAAGATAGAAAACGAGTTTTTTATATTGGATTTAGAAAAGATCTAGAAGTAAATTTTAAGTTTCCAGAACCCACAACTGCTCAGGCAGAGAACAAAGCAACATTAAAAGATGCTATTGGAGATCTAATTTATACTCCCGTTCCTGCTCAAGAAAAAAATAAAACTAATGGCAAATTAGAAATATTAAATCATGAATATTTTCAGGGTTCTTATTCTACAATATTTATGAGCAGAAATTTAGAAATATTAAATCATGAATATTTTCAGGGTTCTTATTCTACAATATTTATGAGCAGAAATAGAGTACGTTCTTGGAATAAACCTGCTTTTACCGTTCAAGCAAGCGGTAGGCAATGTCAATTGCATCCTCAAGCTCCTGAGATGGAATTAGTAGAAAAAAATAAGCGAATATTTGTTAAGGGTAAAGAAAATCTATATAGACGTTTAACTGTAAGAGAATGTGCTAGACTTCAAAATTTCCCTGATAACTTTGAGTTTATTTATAATAATATTGATGATGGTTATAAAATGATAGGTAATGCTGTGCCTGTTAAATTAGCTACAATAATTGCAGAAAATATAAAAAAATATGTATAAACTATATCATTATTTTTAAGGTTAATAGTACAATTGCTCTTTATTTTTGTAACGTTTAACTATAAGGTTTTTTGCTAATTACTATTGGCTAAAAATTTGTTTAATGTTATACTCATATAAGACATTCCTTTGATTTTTATAGTGTAGTAACTTTATTATATCAAATGTGAATGTCTTTTATTTATTCAACAATCTAAAATAGAAGGAGCATTCAATGAAAAAATTAAAATTTATGTTAGTATTATCCATATTAATGAGTGGATGTGCAAATAATGCTGAAATGACAACAGTAAAAGACAGTGATACAGCTGTAAAACAGCAAATTAAAGAAACATCTACAGTAGTTAAAGTAGAACTTGAAGAAGAAAAAGAAGATATTAAAGTATTACTTGAAGATGAAAAAGAGCAGGTTAAAGAAGAAAGAACTGCTCCGCTGGAGATACATGTATATTCAACAGAAATCCCTTGGGACGAAGATGCGCAAGTTACAACTAGTGAATACATAAGCATTAATGCCGCTCTTAAAGATGCCATCGAAGGAGATACAATTATAGTTCATGAAGGAATTTATCGTGAGACTATAAATGTAACTAAAGATAATATCACAATAACAGCTCCTGAAAACGAATATGTACTTATAACAGGAAATGAATTAGTTACCAATTTTGTTGCAGAGCCAACAATGCCTGGCGTTTATGTTGCAGATGTACCATCAAACTACAAAGAAATTAATTTACCATTTAGTCAGGTGTTTGCAAATGGCAATTACCAAAATATAGCTCGGTTTCCAAATTATGAAATTGATGATATGATGGCTCCTTTAGAAGAAGGAAGTGGGTATGGTTGGCTAACAGATATACACAAACCAGCTGATACAACTGAAGGATTTGTAACATTTCGAGATGGCACATTACCTAATGTAGATTTAACTGGAGCAATATTTAGAGGAATAACTGGCAAAAATAGCGAGTATGTTTATGGAACAGTTGTATCATCTGAAGATAATACTATTTCATTTGATGCTTATAGCAGAAATAATTGGCAAAAGTCAACCGCTATAAAACCAGGTTATCATGATTTTGGATTTGGATTTGTGTTACATAAAAATCTTATTGATATCTCAGGAGAATGGTTTGTTGAAAATAGAAAGCTCTATTATATGCCAGAAGGAGATATTAATAATCTTGAAATTGAAATGCAAGTTAGAAAACATGTATTAATAATAAATAATGCAGATAATGTAAATATAGAAAATATCAATTTTGTTTCAGGTAATGCTCAGCTTACAAACATTGAGGGAGCAACTATTAATAATTGCACATTTAGATATTTACAACCATTCCAGATGACTACAAGTTATAGTATTGCTGCTTTTGCTAAAAGCGGAATTTATTTAGAGAATGCCACAAACAATACTATTAAAAACTCTTATATTGCTCATACATGGGGTAACGGAGTATATATAATAAGTGGAGATAATAATATTATTTCCAATTGTATTCTTGAAGATATAGGTTGGAGCGGAACATTTACTGCTGGAGTTTATACAGAAGGTGACTATACTCGTGTTGAAGACTGTACATTTAGAGATATGGGGCGGTTTCAAACTAGGGTTAATGTGCCTGTAAAAATTGATATAATTCATTCACTTTTTGAGCGTCCTATGAAAATGGGGGAAGATTCAGGAGCTATTGCATTTGCCAACACTATGTTGCATGCTCATGACCTTCAAGGTTCTGAAATAGCATATAACATTATTCGTGATTTTGAGTCACTTCCAATAAGCTCGGGAAATTATGATTCTCCATTTCTTCTTGCTATGTATATGGAAGAATCGACAAATTACACTATTCACCATAATTTAATATATGATTTGATTGATGAAGACTTTTTGCGAGATTATGCTCATATTAGAAGTCCTTATAAAGCTAATTCACTTGTATATTTTAGTCCACAAAATAAAGCTATGACCGAACCAAATAGATTTTATAATAATACTATTTGGGGGACTACTAGTAATTTCCATATTTGGAATTTGGTAATAGCTAATTTTGATGAAGTTAAATCTGAAACTTTTCCTTATAAGACAAATACTGGTGGAATGTCTCAAGGTCATTTTGCAAATAACATATTTAATGTAGCTCCAAATGGTCTTAATTATAATGGGAAAAATTTTGCTCCTGATGGAACTACTCTAAAATTTGCATCAGTACCAAATAGTGAGCAAAATAGTATTTTTACTTATGATATGGATGAATATTTTGAGCATGCTGCTAGTGTTGGATATTATTTTAACCCAGAAACTAATATGACTTTTGAGCTAGAGACAGGTGCATCAAATTTTATAGATGCTGAAAATGGTGATTTCCGTATAGCTCCAGATTCACCAGCCAAAGGAGCAGGTACTCCAATTGAAGGTATAACTTCGTCAGAAAATCCTGACCTTGGAGCTTTAGAAGGTAGTGACTATGTATTATCTGCAGGCTCAACACTACAAGTTCGTGAATTTAAAGAAACACAAAATTAGACGAAGCATATAATTAAAAAAAGAGCAATCACTAAAATGATAAGCTCTTTTTAATTAATTGATATATTTGTTCTTCAATTTCTTCTAAAGATAAAGTGCCATCAATAGATTTGATATTATCTATTTTATTATTAGTTAACTGTTTATATCCTTGATATACTTTTTGATGAAAGTTTAGTCCTAATAAATCAATTTTATTAATATCATCAACTTTTCGATTAAGTCCTATTTCTGGATTTAAATCTATAAAAATATTTAAATCAGGTAAAACATCACATACAAAATTATTAAAAGTTCTAACTAAATTTATATCAAGACCCCCTGCATAACTTTGATATGCAAGTGTACTTAGATAAAATCGATCACTTATAACAAGTTTTCCTTGCTCTAGTGCAGGTAAAATTTTGTGTATTAAATGTTCTCGTCTAGCCGCTAGATATAGAAATAATTCAGATTTTAAATCTAAATCAAATTCTAAAATATTATTTCTTATGGTTTCAGCACTTTTAATTCCACCTGGTTCTCTTGTTGCTACTACTGCTATTCCTTCACTTTCAAATCTTTGTTTTAATAAGGCACAGAGCGTTGTTTTTCCTGTACCTTCTCCACCTTCTAAAGCTACAAAAAAGCCTTTTTGCATTGTTAAAAGCTCCTTTTTTTCAATCTCTCATATTTCCTTGAAAATTTTCGTTTTAAAGCGAAACTTTTTCGTTATTTACAACTATAATATTAACACCAAATTTAAATAAAAGTCTTTCAAAACAGTCATACCCAAACCTAACAAATCTATCTTTATGAGATATTACAATAGTTTCCACTTCACCTAAAATACACTCATCTAACAGTTTGTTCCATTTTTGTCTGTTATAATTTAAGTTGCTTCCATAATCTTCGACTATCTCATCTACTATTAACCCTTTTGTATTCATGTAGTCTTGTAGAAATTTTATTTGATTGTTTAAATCATATTTTTGACTTGTTTTAGATACTCTTGCATAAATTACAGTCTTACCTTTTCTTTTTTTTATGTCTGTTTTCAACCCTGTATACTCTAAATATTGATTATGAGTATAATAACGCCTATCAGTTGGTGTTCTAAATGCTTTTAATTTACCCAGCCTATCCCATCTTTGTAGCGTTAAAACTGATACATTCAATAATTTAGCAAACTCATTTGGTTTGTAATGTCGTTCCAATATAACCACCTCATTCTTTTTATGGTTATAATATATACTATTTGATTGCTCTTGTCTATATTTTTTACTAATAACTCGCTTTTTTAATTTAAATTTTTTTCGATAAGTTGTGAAATTTTATTTGCCCAATCTTCAATTAATTTTTGATTTTCTCCTTCAATCATTACACGTACAAGTGGTTCGGTACCAGATGGACGTATTAAAACTCTACCTTTTCCACAAAATTCAGTTTCTGCTTTTTTAATTAATGCTTGAATTTCTATATCTTCATTATAAGAATATTTTTTCTTATTAGTTACTTTAGCATTTTTTAGAACTTGTGGATATAATTTCATAATAGAAGAGAGTTCTGATAATTTTTTTCCTGTTTTTTTAATAACATATAAAAGTTGAATAGCAGTTAGCAAACCATCTCCTGTTGTGTTATAATCAAGAAAAATTACGTGACCTGATTGCTCTCCACCAAGATTATGCTTATTTTCTAACATATTTTCAAGCACATATCTATCTCCCACTTGAGTACATTCAAGATTAATATCATTTTCTTCACACATAATTTTAAATCCTAGATTGCTCATAACTGTTGCAACAATAGTATTATTGGCTAATTTATCATCATTTTTCATATCTAACCCTATAATGCTCATTATTTGGTCGCCATCAACTAAATTACCATTTTCATCAACAGCAAGACATCTATCTGCATCGCCGTCAAAGGCTATTCCAATTTGCATTTTTCTTCCAACCACTTGACGACTTAAATCACCCAAATGTGTTGAGCCACATTTTTGATTTATATTCAAACCATTTGGTTTATTGTGAATGACTTCTATTTCTGCTCCAAGTTTTTTTAAAACCATTGGAGCAACTTTTGATGATGCTCCATTTGCACAATCTAATAAAACTCTTAATCCGCCTAAGTCACTTGGAATAGTGTCACATAAAAAATCAACATATAAATCCAAAACATCTTCTTTGATTTCCCAAGTTCCAATTTTTGAACCAATTGGTAAAGAAAGACTATTATTATCTTTTAAAAGAGCTTCTATCTCATCTTCTAATTCATCTCTTAATTTATATCCTTCATTATTAAAAAATTTTATTCCATTAAATTCAACAGGATTATGGGAAGCTGATATCATAACTCCAGCATCAACCCCAAGTTTTCTAATTAAAAATGCTACTGCGGGTGTTGGAACTACTCCAATACAAATTGCTTTAGCTCCCATACTACAAATTCCAGCTACAAGAGCAGATTCAAGCATAAGCCCTGAAATTCTAGTATCTCGTGCAACTAATATTTTGGGTTGTTTATGCGTTTCCTTTGTTAAAACATATGCACCTGCTTGCCCTAACTGGAAAGCTAAATTTCCAGTTAATTCTAAATTTGCTATACCACGAACTCCATCTGTCCCAAATAATTTTCCCATCTCTGTTCCTCCCCATAAATATAAATACAATTTACATTATATGTCAATCGACTTGTATATGTTTATGATTTTAATAATCAAAATTTTTTCTATATTCTTTACCCCATTTTGCAAGAGCTTCTAAAACAGGTCCTAAGCTCTTTCCAATATCTGTTAAACTATATTCAACTTTAAGAGGTACTTCTGGATATACTTTTCGTGCAATTAAATTACCTTTTTCCAGATCTCTAAGTTGAGTAGTTAATACTTTTTGAGATATCCCACGGAGATTTCTTTTTAGTTCATTAAATCTTTTTGTCCCATCAAATAAATCACGAATTATAAGCACTTTCCACTTACTCCCTATAAGAGCTATGGTTGTTTCTACAGGACAATCTGATATATTTGTCATTATTTTATTTTTCCTTTCTAGTTATAATCATTCGTTTCAATACCAACTGTTTTTTTGTCAATATGCACAGGATCTATATATGCAGGATCCACATAAAATTTGTCTGGTACAACTTCATTAATTATTACATCTAATCTTATAGGAGAAATAACTTCTAATTCTTCTAGTTCTGGTAGCTCTAAAGGTACTGAATGTTTGCCTGCGCTAAGATTTGATAAATCTAATTTTGCAGATAAATCAGATACTTCAAATTCTAACAGAGCTTCTGCTGTTCCACTGAGCTTTAATACAAAGTCACTATCTAAAATTTCATAAGTAATTTTATCAGTTGCTCCTAATATCTCCAAATCTAAATCTTTTAATTTTATAGGAAAATCATACATATTAGTTTTTTGTACTTCAATGGTTACTACAGCTTTTTGATCTATTTTATCGATACATTCAACGCCTTTTGGCAATATAAAATCCACTTGCTTTGTAGTATTTTCAATTATATTACTAAGAAAAATGCTATTAAGTTTTATAGAGCTAATATTATCAATTATTTCTTCCTTTCCAACAATGGTGATTTCTTTAGGAGTAATAATAGTATTTGTATGAGTGTATCCTGTTGGTAAAGCACCATTAAAATCTGCTTCTAAAGGAACAATTTTTTTCTTGCCAATTGGTAATATAACTTCTACATAATTTATGGATTTTTCAACACCAGTAACTTCTTTACCATCTTTATCATAAATAAAAATAGGTAAATCCATAACAATAAGATCTTGAGCAAAATCATTTATATTGATATCCACTATTACATTTTTTATTATATCAATTACACTTTCAGGTCCTACTATTTCAACTTCTCTTGTTTTAATAATAGGATCAAGAGTCATATATTGACTATCTTCTTTTCCATTTATATTATAGATAATATCAAATGTTTCACTTTTTTCCGATTCAAATGTTATATATACATCTGATGGTTCTTGCTCTTCCACTACAATTTCATCTGGAATATTATCTAATTCAACTTTTACTAGACGCTCTGTTATTCCTGCATTATCAATTAATTCTGGAACATATGGAGCAAGATCAATATATGCAACAACAGCATCCAAATCTTCTAATAAAAAATTTTCAATGTCAAGTCGCTGACCTTTAATTTGAATATCTACTGTTAAATTATTAAGTTTATGCTCATCTTTTATTACATGTCCCTTTCCTTCTAATTGATTAAGACCTTTAATAGCTATTTTTAAATTTTTAATATCTTCTGTAACAACAGGATTTTGAATGTTTATTACTAGTAACCAAGAAAATCCTGCTAATAACAAAGAAAGCAGTTTCCAATGTAAGTTATGATGTTTCATTTTTAATCTTTCCTTTCCATAACTTGATTTTCTTTGATTTGACTTTCCTTTTTACATCTATTCCTAAAATTTTTTCAAGACTTTCTTCATTTAAATTTCTTTTTATTCTACCATTACGTACATAAGAAATAGTTCCTGTTTCTTCAGACACAACAATTACAACTGCATCTGTTTGTTCTGTTACTCCAATAGCCGCTCTATGTCTTGTTCCCAAGTCTTTAGTTATAGTCAAGCTGTCACTAAGAGGTAAAAAACAAGTTGCAGCATCTATTCTATTTTTAGAGATTATAACTGCTCCATCATGTAAAGGAGTATTTTTTTCAAAAATATTTATAAGTAATTGTGAGCTTATTCTAGCATCTATTGTAATACCTGTTCTCTTAAAATCTCCTAACATAGTGGTACTTTCTATTACAATTAATGCTCCTGTTTTTACTTTCGCCATTTGCATAGTGGCTTTTACTATGTCAGATATAGACTCATCATTTAATTCTTGACTTTCTTTGTCACTAATTAAACTATTTCCCCAAAAATTTCCTTGACCTAATTGCTCGAGAGCTCTTCTAAGTTCTGGTTGAAATAAAATAATAATTGCAATAGTTCCAACTGTAACTGTACTTTTTATTATATAGGATAATGTATGAAGATCTAATAAATATGAAAGCACAGAAAAAAATAAAATTATAACAACACCCTTAAAAACTGCCCAGGTCCTTGTATCTTTTATCCACATTATAATTTTATAAATTCCAAATGTTACTATTGAAATATCAATTATATCTTTAAGTTCTATCTGAGGTATTTTAAAAAATGAAATTTGTTCTAGCACGGATTGAAAAAAATCCATATCTTACCCCTTTCTTATTTTATTTTTATTATAACATATATTCAACGTGTTTTATCACTAAATATAGAAAAAAAGTTAATTGCTCTTATAAAAAAAGTAATCAGTAGTATTTAGCCTTTTTGAACTCAAACTCTAGCAGCTATATGTTCTTCAATTTTCAGATATTAGAGTTTTTTTATATCTATTTTTAAATTTTTGATATTCTTCTCGTTCTAAAATAATAACTTAGGTTTTGTCTTTACACCAAAAAAAATGGAAAAAAATAGCTAAAGATAACAGTATATAATTAAATATCGGCAAATTATCAATAGCTTTAAATAGCATAATTAAAGTATCTTCTAATATATTATACTGATTTTATAACATTTTTCTTTTTTGCATATAATTTTTTCGTTCTATATTAATGCTTTTAGATACTTCTTATTATATTTTAAAACAAAATTTTGTAAAAACTGAGTAAAATTAGCTAGTTTTTTTATTTAATATCTATTCTATTGGTAACTAAATTTTTTAATTTTTGATACATTTTAACTAATATTATAAAATTTCAAAATTAATATAAAAATACCAATAATTGCATGTTATCTATATACATTTTCAACTATTAAATATTTGAGCTCATTTACTAATTTTAAAATTTTGGTGGTCATCTCTAATATAATTATCTTCATTTCTTTAAAGATGCTAATTATATCACTAAAAAAATAATTATTAAATTATTTACAAAATATATTTTTTTGATATAATCATATTATTAAAACATTGCACCTTTTATAGGGCGATAGTTAGGAGGATTTATATGAAAACAAAAGCACTAACTCTTCTTGGTGTATTGCTTGCAGTTGAAGCATTACTCTTTTTTACCCCCCTCGGCTTCATTCCGTTAGGATTTATGAACGCCACGACATCACATATTCCTGTCATCATTGGAGCAATATTTTTAGGCCCGATAGGTGGTGGAATTCTCGGCTTAGCTTTTGGACTGTTGTCAATACTTCGTTCCACTATAGCACCAACGCTAACTTCATTTGTATTTTCTCCGTTTGTAACCATTGGAGGAATGTCTGGAAATTTTTATAGCATTATAATTGCTGTTGTTCCAAGAATTTTAATTGGAGTATTTAGTTACTATGCATATGCAATATGTACAAAATATAAGTTAAAAGATACTTTAAAATATGCTATTGCAGGCGTTGTTGGTTCGCTCACAAATACAATCTTCGTTATGTCTATGATTTATATTTTCTTTGCCGAACCATATGCTAATGCTATTGGAAAAGAAACATCTGCTTTATTTGGTTTCATCATAGGAATTGTTGGTACACAAGGAGTGCCTGAAGCCATTATTGCAGCTATTATTGTTAGTATGGTTTGTAAAATTCTCAGAATTATTTTTAAAAATAATTTTAAATTAGAATAAATAGTAAATCTAGTAGCCGAAAACATCCAGGACTAAAGTCCTGGGATGAATAGGCTTTTTCAAATTAAAAGTATAGTAAAATTTGCACAGTTTATCAAAATAATAAGATGTTTTGATGGAGTACATACGCTTTTATGGCGTGAATAAAAAAGGAGCTATTATGAAATTAAGATTAAAAAGTTTATTATATATACTACCTATTATAACTATTTTAGGAGCTTGTGCTCAAAAAGAAACAATTGAAGATACAATACAATATACTTCTCTCAAAGAAGTATTAGGGGCTTATAATCTTGAAAAAAATACATTACCTATTACAACAGATGATGTAACACTTACTATTTATACTTTTATACATTCAGGAGCAGCTCAAGTTTATAAAGATTTATCAGAGCATCCTGTAATTAAGATTATGGAAGAAGAAACAGGAATTAATTTAGAATTTATTCATCCTCCACAAAACGATGATGGCACATTCTTTAATGCGATGATAGCTTCACAAGAATTACCAGATATTATTATTAATGATTTTAGCTCTTATCCAGGTGGTACAGAAGGAGCTATAAATGATGGGGTTATCATAAATCCAAATGATTTAATTGCTCAATATGCAACTAATTTTAAAGAATTGGCTATACAAAACCTTGATAGAGTTGGAAGAGATCTTGTAAGTGATTCAGGAACTATGATAAACTTTGGAAATATTATAGAGTGTGATTATTTATATGGTAGAATTCATACTGGATTATATGTAAGAGATGACCTACTTGATAAATATGGTCTTGATATGCCAATAACTATTGAAGACTATGAAACAGTTTTTAAAGTAATGCAAAATGATGGAATTGCTCATCCTTTGGGCATACCAACTATTACAGATTATATCTTTAAAACAACCAATCTTTTTGCTTCAGCTTTTGATGTTCCAAGTGATGGATTTTACATAAATAAAAATAATAAAGTAGCATATTCTCGTATTCAACCAGAATATAAAGAATATTTAATGCTTATGAATAAATGGTATGAAAAAAGATATATCTCACCAAACTTTATTTCTACTAGCAGAGATATTGCACAAAAAACATTTCAAGCTGGACACTCTGGATTTATGGTTGGCGGATGTTGGGAAGCTCCAACTATAAATGCTATAGGAGGAACAATTATAGATGACTTTTATGCTATAGGGGCACCATATCCAAGACAGGAGGAAGATGACACAGTAAAATTTGGTGAAATTTTAGGAGCAATTGGTTTTTCTGGAATGCAAATTTCTAGTACTTGTGAAAATCCTGTTGAAGCAGTTAAATTTATTGATTACTTATATAATATTGATACAGCAAATCTTGCTGAATGGGGACCTGGCACTGAAGAGTTTCCAACATTTGAAATTGTTGATGGCAAACGTGTACAAACAGAATTTATGACCAATAACCCATCTGTTGACTATGGAACAGCACAAGAACGTTATAAAGCAATTAATTTTGCTATAAGAAGATTAGATGAATATCAAGAGCAACAATATGCTCCATATCCAGATAAAATAGAGACTTGGAAAAATTGGGCATATAATACTGTAAATGATGGTGAATTATCTCCATTTATAACGCCAAGTATTTCTGAAGCTCGAGATTTAAATCGTATAATGACAAATATTACAACTTATACAGATGAAATGACTTTGAAATTTATAGTTGGAGATACATCATTTGATGAATGGGACGCATATATAACACAAATTGAAGCATTAGGTATTGAAAAAGCTACCAAAATTACAAGTGAGGCATATGCAAGATATTTAAATAGATAAATTTAATTACACTTAGCAAGAATTTGAACTGAGCCCATAAATCCAGACAAAATAAAGGGTGAAGTGATGTTGACATATGAAAATAAAATAGAGATATACACTAGAAGAAAAACAGGTGAAACTATCAACAGTATATCTAGTAGATTTAAAGTTCATAAATCTGATATAAAATATTTAATTAGATTGATAGATTATCATGGATTAGAAATAGTAAAACCAACAAAAAGAAAAATATATTTAGACGAATTTAAAGAACAAGCAATTAATCGTATTTTAGTAGATGGAGATAGTATCAAGTCAGTAGCTATTGAACTTGGATTTAGTTCTGATAGCATTTTAAGCAACTGGGTGAAATATTATCTAAAAAATGGGAATACTCTTAAAAAAGATAATAAGAGGAGCTTCTCAATGAAAAAGACTATTAAAGCTACAAATACACCAAAAAGTATAGAAAAAAATGTAAAAGAAGAAAATTTATATTTAAAAGAAGAAATTTTATATTTGAAAGCTGAGAATGAATATTTAAAAAAGTTGAAAGCTCTTGCTCAAAACAGCAAAAAGTAATAATAATTGATGAGTTAAGAGCTAAATACCCATTAAAAATGCTTCTTAAGATAGCTAAGATACCACGTTCAACCTACTATGAAATAAGAAATAGACAGGATAAAGATATTAAAAATATTGACATTATAAGTGAGATAAAAGATATAGCTATTAAAAATAAGATGTTATATGGTTATAGAAGAATAACTCTTGAATTAAAAAATAGAGGTTTTAATGTAAACCATAAAAAAGTATTAAGACTTATGAAGAAAGAAGGGCTACTAGCAATAACTAGAAGAAAACGTAAATATTCTTCTTATAAAGGTACTATTGGTAAGATAGCAAATAATCATATTAAACGAGATTTTGAAGTTACAGGACCAAATCAAAAATGGTTCACAGATGTAACAGAATTTAATTTAAAGGGTGAAAAACTTTATTTATCACCTATATTAGATGCTTATGGAAGATATATTGTTTCATACAATGTATCAAAAACAGCTGATTTAAAACAAATAAAAGATATGTTAGAAAAAGCTCTAAAAGATAAAGCTGATTATAGTGGATTAGTATTTCATTCAGACCAAGGGTGGCAATATCAACATAATAGTTATCAAAAAGTATTATCTAGTTATGGAATTATTCAAAGTATGTCAAGAAAAGGAAATAGCATTGATAATGGACTTATGGAAGGCTTTTTTGGCATTATGAAAAGTGAAATGTTTTATAATAAAGAAAATATTTATAAATCTATTGATGAACTAACTATTGCAATTGATAAATATATGAATTATTATAATAATGAAAGAATTAAAGTTAAGTTAAAAGGACTAACCCCTAATCAATTTAGGAATAAGTCCACATTATATACGAATTAAAACCTATCCAATAAATCGGGTTCCGTTCATAGAGGTGGGAGAATTCTTGCTAGTTTTAGTTAAAATGATTTTTAAATTCTCTTGACAAATTATATTTCTAAGAGTTTAATAAAAAAAGAGCAACTACTTAATTAACACTAGTTTTTCAGAAGCATCTGATAAGCTCATAGAACTTGAGAATATAAAACGTAACGCTTAGAGCTGGGAGAATTTTTGCTAGTTTTAGTTAAATAGAGCTCTAAAATTATAGTCTAAATTAGGAAAAGGAAATAAGATATGATAATAAAAAATAATAAATTAACAGTTATGATTAAAGAGAAAGGAGCAGAGCTTAGTTCAATAGTAGATAATAATAATATTGAGTATATTTGGAGCGGAGACCCCACATATTGGAAATATCAAGCTCCTATATTATTTCCTAATATAGGTCATATGAAAGATAATGAATATATTTTTGATGGAAATACTTATCAGATGCCACCACATGGATTTGCTCGTGAATATATATTTGATATTACTGAACAAACTTCTAGTAGTGTCATATTTACGTTAAAATCACCCGCCAATACAAAAAAGTTATATCCATTTGAATTTGTATTAAATGTGATTTATATATTAGATGAAAATACTCTCATTATTAAGTATATTGTAGAAAATTTAGATACTAAAAATATGGGTTTTAAAATAGGTGGCCATCCTGGAATAAATTGTCCTATATTAAAAGATGAGAATTTTGACGATTATAAGATTACATTTAATAAAGATGAAAATGTTAAAACTTACCATTGCTCAAAAAAAGGACCATGTGTACAAGATGAGGTTGGATTTATTGGTAACACTTTAAAAATATCTCATGAATTATTTCATGAAAGAGTAATTATATTTGAAAATTTAAAAAGTACTACTATGACACTTGAGTCAGATAAAAATAATTATAAAATAGAATTTGATATTTCAAACTTTCCATTTGTAGCATTATGGTCGCCAGATGCTCCGTTTATATGCTTTGAACCTTGGTTTGGTCACTCAGATTTTGAATGGGATAGCAAAGAACTTATGGAAAAGTCCACAATTACAAAATTGTCACCAAATAAAAAATTTGAATGTGTTTATAAGATAAATATAAATAATCAAGAAGTATGACAATATTAAAAGTTAATTATCACAATAGTGAACTACTCCCTCCTACGCTAACGTTTAGAGTAGGGGAAATTCTTGCCTTTTTTAGTTAAACAGTGTAAGTATTCTGTAGTAAAATTAGCCTTATGAGCTCTATTTTCTTCTTTATCTGTCTTAAATCTTCTGTACTCTTTTGTAAATACCTGATATTCTCCATATTTTGATATAATTTCTTTTATATTATCTAAAGACATTAACCCTTCATTATTATAACTTACAAATATATATTTAAAATTTGCTTTTTGAATGATATCTTCAAATGTAGCTTCTACTGTTTTTTTAGAGCAATATAAACTTTTCTGTATGTTATAATCTCTTAAACCTGTTTTACCTTTTATATTAGGAGCATCATATTTTGAAATAGTTTCTAATAAATGATAGTTAGCACAATATTGTCTTGCATTATAAGGAGGATCTAAATAAAGGATATCTCCTTTTATTTCTTGGATTAAATCATTTATATTTCTATTATAAACCTTTCCAGCCTGCTCACCTTTTATAATAGGCAATAAATTTAATTCTAATTTTTTCTGAGCTGATTTCTTTATGTGCTTTAAAAATGCTCCATAAATTGATGCTGTATTCGCTAATTTATCTATAGAATTAATTAAACTCGCTAAATAATAATAATATATATTTTCAGTTATCTCATTATCTTTATATAATCTTTCTATCTCTGTTCTAATTGCATCACATTTTTTTCCATTATAATCTGTAAAATAGTTTCTTCCACTGCCAGAGCCTAAACAATAATTTTTATATATAAATCCTTCGATGCCTTCTAAAGAATTTAAATGCTCTACTAAATCTATAATTAATTCCTCATTATTCTCTATATTATGCTTATTTAACACATAACTATAATGTTGAATATCATTTGATATTACAGTGTACCCCTTCTTTTTAAATGTAGCACCTACTATTCCTGTTCCTGCAAATAAATCTGCAAAAACTAAATTTTTGACATTCTCAATTTGGGTTACTTTTTCTATACTTGTGGATAAAAAATCTAATAATGAATATTTTGAACCTATATAATTCAATCTTATCAGCTCTCTTTATTTTGCTTTAATTTAATTGTTGCCTGAAAATCCCTTAACTAAAAATTCTTCTAGTAGTCCTTGTTTTATCATATTATAATTCATAATATAATCTATGTGGTCAAAAATAAATTATAGGCATTGATTTATATCTTTCTATATCACCTCAATAATTTGAAATAAGAAGTTCTTTAATATCTGCTCTCTTATTAGCATTACAATTGATTCTACGTCTTGCACTTACTCTTTTAATACTATAACTTTCATATAAGTCATCAAAAAAATTATCATTTTCAGTGATATTTTTAGGATCAGAATTGCTAAGTACAATTTTTGCTCCTCTAAAATTTATTATATCTACAAATTTTTCAAGCAAAACTTGTTCAGCATCATTAAAATCAATTTCAGAATATGAAGTAAAACTTGCAGTTTCACTAATTGGACGATAAGGTGGGTCAATATAAACAAATGTATTTTTATCTATAAAATTCAATATATTATTATAATTACCAGTTATTATAGTTACATTTTTCAAAGCCTTGCTAACTTCTATTAAGTTTTCTTTATCACAAATTATAGGATTTTTGTATGCTCCAATAGGTACATTAAAAAGACCTTTTTTATTGACTCTAAAAAGTCCATTAAAACAAGTTTTATTAAGAAAAATAAATAATGTCGCCTTTTCAACGTTATATTTTTCAGCACTATTTAATTTTAGAAAATTAAATCTATCTCGTTTGTTATAATAATAAATTTTTCTGTCATCCATATTCATGTCCCAAAATACATTTTGCATATTAGAAAGATCATTCAATAAGATTTCAATATTATTTTTAATTTGAGCATAGGTGTTTATAAGATCTTTGTTAATGTCATTTATTAATATTTCTTTTAGAGCATAGTGTGAAAGAATATCAAAAAGTACTGCTCCACCTCCAATAAAAGGTTCACAATATTTATTGATAGTTACTCCTAATCCTTCAGGATATTTTTTTCTTATTTCAGGCAATAATTGCGTTTTACCCCCCGCCCATTTTATAAAAGGTTTCATAAATGCACTCCTAATTCATATATTCTAAATCTCTTACCGAGCGTATGGTAAGAGATTTTATTTAAATTTATTATTCAAATTCAATTGTAGCTGGTGGTTTACCAGTCAAGTCATAAAGCACACGATTAACACCTTTAACTTCATTGACAATTCTATTAGTAACTTTTTCAAGCACATCCCAAGGAATTTTAACACTTGTAGCAGTCATAAAATCACTTGTTTCAACTGCTCGGAGCACAATAGCATAGTCATAAGTTCTTGCATCTCCCATAACTCCTACACTACGCATATTTGTAAGAGCAGCAAAATATTGCCCAATTTGACCTTCTAATCCTGCATTTTTAATTTCTTCCCTATATATTGCATCTGCATCTTGTACAATTTGAATTTTCTCTTTTGTAACTTCTCCAATAATTCTAATACCTAGTCCAGGACCTGGGAAAGGCTGCCTATAAAGCAACTTTTCATCAAGTCCGAGCGCTAGCCCAACTTTTCTAACTTCATCTTTAAATAATAGTCGTAATGGCTCAATAATCTCTTTAAAGTCCACATAATCAGGTAATCCACCAACATTATGATGAGATTTTATAACAGCTGATTTATTATGCCCACTTTCTATTATATCTGGATAAATTGTTCCCTGTACTAAAAAATCTATTTTTCCGATTTTTTTTGCTTCTTCTTCAAATACTCTTATAAATTCTTCTCCAATAATTTTTCGTTTTTGCTCAGGGTCAGTAATATTTTTTAGTTTATTATAAAATCTTTCACTGGCATCTACACGAATAAAATTTAAATCTAAATTACCTTTATCCGAAAATACAGCTTCAACTTCATCTCCTTCATTTTTTCTAAGAAGTCCATGGTCAACAAAAACACATGTGAGCCCTTTGCCTATTGCTTTAGATAAAATTATAGCTGCTACAGATGAATCAACTCCACCAGAAAGAGCAAGCAATACTTTGCCATCTCCAACTTTTTGTCTTATTTGCTCTATTTGAGCTTTCGCAAAATCTGCCATTTTCCAATCACCTTGACAGTTGCATATTTCTTTAGCAAAATTATCAAGCATTTTTTCGCCTTCATCTGTATGCATTACTTCAGGGTGAAATTGTACAGCATATATTTTTTTAGAAGAGTTTTCAAAAGCAGCTACAGGACATACTGGAGTAGTAGCAGTTATATCAAATTCCTTAGGAACATTTTTAATATAATCTGTATGGCTCATCCAACATATTGTTTCTTTATTAATATTTTTAAATAACTTACTAAAATTATCAAGTGTTACAACAGTTTTTCCATATTCACTTGTTGAAGCTGCTTCCACTTTGCCTTCAAGTAAATGAGCAATAAGCTGTGCTCCGTAACATATTCCTAATATCGGGATATTCATATTAAAAATCTCTTTATCACAAGTTACAGCCTCTTCTTTATACACACTATTTGGCCCACCAGTAAAAATTATTCCTTTTGGACTGAGCTCTTTAATTTTATCAAGACTTATATTATATGGATGAATTTCGCAATACACACCTGTTTCTCTAATTCTTCTTGCTATTAATTGATTATATTGTCCACCAAAATCAAGGACAATTATGAGCTCATTTTTCATAAATTTTCCTTTCTTTAAGCATGTGTGCTATAATTTGGAGCTTCTTTTGTTATATGAATGTCATGTGGATGACTTTCTTTTAATCCAGCACTTGTTATTTTAGTAAATTTAGCATTTTCTTTTAATTCTTCTATAGTTCGAGCACCCGCATATCCCATACCTGCTCTAAGACCGCCTATCATTTGGAATATAGTGTCTGCAAGTTCACCTTTATAAGCAACACGCCCTTCGACTCCTTCTGGTACAAGTTTTTTTGCATCATCTTGAAAATATCGATCTCTGCTCCCTTGTTCCATAGCAGCAATAGAACCCATACCACGATATACTTTATATTTTCTACCTTGATATAATTCCATATCTCCAGGACTTTCTTCACATCCTGCAAGCATTGAGCCCATCATACAAACATCTGCTCCCATTCCAAGAGCTTTTACAACATCTCCAGAATATTTAATTCCACCATCAGCAATAATTGGGACTCCTGTACCTTTTGCAGCTTCAGCACAACTTTCTATTGCAGTAATTTGAGGAACTCCCACGCCAGCAACTACTCTTGTAGTACATATTGAACCAGGTCCAATTCCAACTTTAATAGCGTCTGCTCCAGCTTCTATTAATGCTTTTGTAGCATCATACGTCGCTACATTACCTGCAATTACTTGCAAATTAGGATAAGTTTTTTTAATTTTTTTAACAGTATCAATTACGCCTTGTGAATGTCCATGAGCAGTATCAACAGTTATTACATCTACATTTACACTAACTAGAGCTGCCACTCTGTACATTACATCTTCTGTTACACCAACAGCTGCTCCAACTAAGAGACGTCCTTGTTGATCTTTTGCAGCAAACGGAAATCTAATATTTTTTTCAATATCTTTTATTGTAATTAACCCTTTTAAATTATAGTGCTCATCTACAATTGGTAATTTTTCAATCCTATGTTTTGCAAGTATTTCTTTTGCTTGCTCTAACGTAGTTCCTTCTTTTGCGGTTACCAAATTTTCTCTCGTCATTACTTCGCTTACTTTTTTGTTAAAATTAGTTTCAAATCTAAGATCACGGTTAGTTAATATTCCTACCAACTTACCATTTTCTGTTATCGGCACCCCTGATATTCTAAACTTTGCCATAAGAGCGTTAGCTTCGTATACATAATGATCTTCTGAAAGTGAAAATGGATCTGTAATTACACCATTTTCAGAACGTTTTACTTTATCAACTTCATCTTGTTGTGCTTTAATGGACATATTTTTATGGATTATGCCTATTCCACCTTGTCTTGCAATAGCAACTGCCATAGTCGATTCAGTCACTGTATCCATTCCAGCACTCATAAACGGAACATTTATAGTAATATTCTTTGTAAGTTTTGTTTTTAACTCAACATCCTTTGGAAGTACATTTGAATATGATGGTATAAGTAAAATATCATCAAATGTTAGTCCTTCTTTAATAATTTTTGACATAAAATCCTCCTGCAAAAAGTTTTGAGATATTATAACATAAAAAATTAATTATAGAAATTTATTTTTGATACTACTGGGGTTACTTTTATCATTGTTCTTTTTTTGTCATATGTTATTGTAATAGTTCCAGCCTGAGAAGCCGCATTTTTATTTGAAAAATATAACTTCTCAGGAGTTATTCTAACATCTATAAAATTTGGAACAGAAATTTCAGTATAAATTTCCCCATATATTTTTATAAAATTTTTATACTCTTTAATTTCAATAAATTTATTACTATAAGCTGCAACTTCTTTTGCAGTTTTTACGCTATTATAAACTGATTCTATAAAAGCTTCATATTGTATTTGCTCCAAATATTTTACGTGATAATTGATAAAAATTAGAGTGCTAAAAATTATTGAACTTACAACTATAGCTTCTATTAATGTATATCCTTTATTATTTCTCATGTTCAAAATGTTTTAAATATAATTTTATAACCAACTTTTCAACTCCTCTTTTTATTTTGGTAATAGGTTCATCTCTTACACTGACCGGCTTAACAAGAATAGTATAAATTCCTGTTCTATTTCCTCCTAATATATCAGTAAAAATTTGGTCACCTATCAGAGCTACCTGATTATTCTGTAACTGCATATGCTCAATAGCTTTTTTCAAATTTATGCGACGTGGTTTTTTAGCTCTATGAAAAGTTTGAAATTTTAAACCTTTGTTAAATAATACCACTCTTTGTTTGCTATTATTAGATACTAGTACAATATTAAATCCTTTTTTAACTAAATCTTTAAATAATGTAACTATCTCTTTAGTTGGCTCTTTAATATAATATGGTACAAGTGTATTGTCTATATCAAAAATTAGCCCTTTAATTCCTTTTTTTCTTAAGTTTTCATAATTTATTTTAAATATAGATTCTAGATATTCATTTGGAAAAAATATTTTCACAGTTACTAAGCCTCCATTATTCATTTTAATGCGATATAAATCATTGAAAAAATAAATTAATTAGTCTAATTTATAACTTTCTAAAAGAACAAGAGTAACTGGCGATTTAAAAGAAATTTTTCCATTTATTATCGGTGCATTTTCTGCATTCTCTTCTATTTGTTCTATTCCCATAGCCATAAAATTTAGTCTCCATTTGATATTATCAATGTTTATATCTGTCCAAATACTTAAAAATCCATTTTTTAAACTTAAATTTACATCAATTTTCGTTTTTATTATTGTATTAGGCAAAGTGGTAGTATAATGTTCTAAAATATTTTCTTTAGAAATCTTATTATATATTTGTGTTAAAGCTTCATTTTTTATTTGCTCTAAATCTTTAATATATAATATTTCTATTTCATCAACAATAACTTCAGGTAATATAAAAGTTAGTTCTATATCTGATATTAAAGTATTTAATTTATCTAAAACTATTTTTTGCAACAA
Organism: Candidatus Epulonipiscioides gigas; assembly: GCA_001983555.1. Classification (GTDB taxonomy): domain Bacteria; phylum Bacillota; class Clostridia; order Lachnospirales; family Cellulosilyticaceae; genus Epulonipiscioides; species Epulonipiscioides gigas. Next base: position 37,821 of record LJHE01000021.1, on the reverse strand, counting down.
ATTAACCTGAGTATTTGCATAAAAACTCACATTGGATACTTTTGCATCTATAATTTGTACATTATTTCTATTTATTATATAAGTCGTATTAAATAGTATTCCAAATATTGTACTTAATATTACAACAAAACTTAACCCTGAACCTTTGTTACTAATAATATGAAACATACAATGCCTCATTTTCATTATTTTGATCCGTAACAGCTATCAAAACTTTTTCTTGGTCTGCAAAAAATTCACTCTTACTTTTAATATTAACCTTATTTAACCAATTATTTATTGTACTAGTACTAATGTTGCTGGTAGTAAATTTAGCTCCACTTTCCAAATAAATTACATGATAATTAAGATTATCTTGTAAATTTAACATTTTTTCTAGGTCTTTTTGCGTTGTATTAGAATTAATTTTTCTAGCACTTACAATCTTAGATAATTCTATCATCGATTTTTGTTGCTTTTCTATAAATTGATTATTTTGATCTAATTTTATATTTAACCTATTAGTTTGCAAAAAAGAACTTATAATACACATAACTATAGCTACAGAAGCTACTACTTCTATTAATGTATATCCTTTGTTTTTATCTTGCAATTTTTCTAACCTCACTAACTTTTATTTCTAATTCTTTTAATATTGATGTGTCGATTGTATTTTTTAATATTTTAATTTTAGATATATTGTTATCTATAGTATACTGAAAAGCCTTTATGAAATATTCTAATTCTTCTATTTGATTTATATATTTTGAATATACAACTTTTCCCTTATAAATACCATAACAATCTTCATTATCAAATATAATTTCTGTTTTAATTTTCTTACTTGTTAAAATGCATCTATCATTTGTGATAATTTTTTTTAATTTTAAGTTAGGAAATTCAGAAAATATTTTTTCTATTTGATATAATAAATCTTTTTTCACAGCAATAAGTGCTACCTTATAAATTTTTTTTGTTCCATCAAATTCTATAATTCTAAAATCTATATTATATTTATTACTACCTACATATTGTTGTATATTTTCATAAATTTGAGTTCTTACATGAAATTTTGTATCAGAATAAACTTCAATCATTTTGTATATTACACATTCACCCTTTAAAATTATTTTTACATCTCCTTTATTTATAGAAGATAATGCTTGTTTTAATGATTCAAACCTGTTTGAGCTAATGGTTGCTCCATTATGGTTTAATAATATTCTGATCATTTAATCCTTTCCCTTCTAAATTCAAATTAATAAAAAATATTTCATCTAAATCTTGTAATTTATATTTTATTGTGACGAGTCCTGTCATTGCTTCTTTTGATAGTAACATACTTTCTAACTCGTTTTCAACTGTATGTGTAGTGTATTTTTCTATATCAGCTTTATATTTCAATTGCTGCATATATACTAATAATTGTCCATTTTTTTCTATATCTTTAAAATAACAATTAATTTCCTGAAAATTATGGTCATATATGGCATTTTCAAAACTAATCCCTGGTATATTGACTTTAGAGGAATAATCTATTCTTTCAGTTATAAAATAATATATAGCTTCACTTTTAGAATATAAATTGTCTTGTTTTTTTTGATTTTGATAATAATCAAATGCTAGATTTGTATATCTCATTGAGCTCAATATAATTATGCTTATTAAGAAGCAACTTATAATACATTCAATTATCGTAACACCTTTATTATTTTTCATTATTAGTCAGATGCTGATAATGATATCCACTTTTTCAATGATTCATCTAAACTATCCGCTAGATCTGTATAATCAGGTCCAATATTCAATAAGACTCCATCTGATTTAGTATATGATAAATTGTTACCATCTAATCTCAAATCTAAAGTATCTCCAATGAAATCTTTATCATCTAAAAGTTTGGTTGTTTTCAAAGCTTGATATGCGGCGGCATCTAACGTTGTTATTGGGACATCTTGTGTTGAATTATACATATCGATTGCATTAGAAACGCTCTGCGCAGCTTGAATATCAGATTTTAGGGATATGATATTTGCTTGCTCTACAATCCCAGGCGTAATTATTGATGAGATTATTCCAATTATTGCTACTACTATAACTAGCTCTATTAGAGTAAATCCTTTGTTATTTTTTTTCATAAATTTTTTTGCTCAAAATAATCCACATTAAACCTTCATTTAATTATACTTCCATTTTGAATATTCAATAATTTGTGGATATTTTGTTTATTTCTCCTTTATTCTATTTTTTTCACTTTCATATTTTAGTGAACTGCTCCCTCTACGCTAATGCTTAAAGAAGGGAGCTTCTTGCGTACTTCCTACAATTTCTAGGTATTTTAGCAAGCTCTTTGGGCTGTTCCATCCCTGAATATTATCTAAATTTTATTTTTATTTTTGGCAATTCATCCCGCCACCTATAGATGTGGAGAGTTCTTGCCTTTTTTATTAAATAGCCACTCTATTTGAGTGCGGAATACTTTTTAAGTTATTTCCTATTTAGAAGATTTTAAAACATTTTTTAATATTATTTTTTGTGGCACCATATACTTTCTTTATTCGTTGTATTTTCTAAGTGGGATTTAAAATGAAACGGATAAACTGAGCGTAGGAAGCATTGTAGCTGCAACTATAAAAGCAACTATTAGCGCTAGAAATAAAGTAATTGTCGGCTCTATAATAGCAATTGCTTTTTTTAGCTCAATTTCATAGTTTTTTTCAAAATATTTTCCTATTCTTAAAAGAGAAGCTCCAAGACCTCCACTTTTTTCACCTATTTTTATAATTTCAAGTAAATATGACATAATTATTGGCTTATCTTTTAATGTTTCGCTTAAAAATTTGCCTTGTATAATATTTTTATTACTTTTTTCAAATATACTTTTTAATAAGTAACTATTTGTACTTTTTCTAAAAATTTCAGTTGCTTCACCTATTGATAGACCTGAAGATATTAGTAATCCTATATAATTAGCGATTTCTTTATTGTGATTAAGTTTATATAATGTTCCTATTTTGGGAATTTTTATTTTTAACTGTTCTAACAATTTGTTTCCATAAGCCCATTTTTTGAATATATTTAATCCTACAAAACAAGTTGTTATCAATATAATCAATAACAAATAATTATGATTAAGAAAATCTGTCATTTGTATAAATGCTCGAGTGACAAATGGCAGAGTTATATCTTGTTCTGAAAATGTCTTAGTTAAAGTTGGAAAAATAAATTTAACCGAAATCAATAATGAAAATAACATAGTTACACCTACAATTTTAGGATATAATGTAACTTGTTTAATTTTTTTTGTCATTTCAACTTCTATTTTGAGCTGATTCATTATGATTTCTAATATTTCTTCAAGACTTCCACTTTTTTCTCCAGCTTTTATTGCACTTATTATAAATGCTGGAATGTGATTTACTTTGCTAAGAGCCTCAGAAAATGTTTCACCTTTTTGGATATGATTAATCAATATTTTTGTTAATTTGTTAATTTCTTTTTTAGGATTTCCGTGGTGAATTATTACAAGAGTTTCATATAAATTTATACCACTTTTAATTAAAGTATATAAAGCTTCAAAAAAGAATAGAATATTTTCTTTTCTCATAATCTAAATCTCATTTCCTTGAAAATTACCTAAAATATTTTCTAGTTCGTCTAAAGAGGTAATTCCATGCTCAACAAGTGACATAGCTTTTTCTTTCAATGTTATCAATCCATTTTCTATAGCTAAATGATATAAATCACTTTTATTATAATCTGCACTAATTAAATGAATAATTGGTATTAAAATTTCAAATATTGCTATTCTTCCTTTATATCCTGTATAATTACACTTATCGCAACCTACTGCCTTAAAATAAAAGTCATAGTCATCTATTTGTTTGCAATGTGGACAAAGTTTTCTAAGAAGTCTTTGAGCAATCACTCCTTTTACAGTTTCCTTTATCATTACAGAAGAAACACCCATATCAATAAAGCGATATATTGCTCCAGTTGAATTTTCCGTATGAAGAGTAGTTAATATTGTATGTCCTGTAAGAGCTGCTCGTATTGCAATTTCTGTGGTTGCTATATCTCTAAGTTCACCAATCATTAGAACATCTATATCCTGTCTTAAAATCCCTCTTAAGGCTTCTTCAAAACTAAAATTACTTCTTTCATTTATATTTACCTGTGTAACACCTTTTATTATAATTTCTACAGGGTCTTCAATGGAAACTATATTTATATGCTCAGACTGAAGCGCTTGTAAAAAACTTGCAAGAGTTGTACTTTTTCCACTGCCAGTAGGTCCTGTAACAACTATTAAACCCGATTTTAATTTTAATAGATAATTAAATAATTCTAAGTCTTCTTCTAAAAAACAAATATCACTTAAAGAATTTATTATATTATCATCATTTTTTCTAAGTCGCATAACAATTTTTTCTCCATTAATATTGGGTAAAGTATTAACTCTTATATCAAAATTTTGATAATTCAAATGACCATCTTGCGTTGTTTTTTGGTTGGTTATATCCATATTTGAAAAAGTTTTTATAGAATTAATTATTTCTTGTGAAATATGTTTATCCAAACTTCGTATATCTTTTAACCTACCATCTATTCTAAACCTTATGAGAATATCATCTCGTAATGTTTCTATGTGTATATCAGAAGCTTCTTTTATTATTGCCTGCTCTATTATACTTTTTATTAAGGACTTTATAGTATCTTGCTCTAATATTTCTTCATTGCTATCTAAAGTAAACAAACTAATATAGTTAGTGTCATTTTTAGGCTGGATATTTAAATCTACTATTTGAGAATTACTTTTATAGAAATTATTTAACTTCTTAAGAGCAATTTCAATAGATTTCTGGGTAGCTACATATACAATGATTTGACGATTTGAAATAATCTTTAAATTAGCTATTTTTTCTAATAAAAAAGGATTATTTAAAGCAATTTTAAGTACAAATTCATCTTGACAAATGGGAATTATTTTATTATCAATACAATATTTTGTAACTACAGGTTCTGTTTTTAAGGTATATTCATAATTTTTTTCAAACATTACTCCATTTACTCTATAATATACTTGCTTAAACATTAAAAGTTTTTTCTCATCTAAACAATTATTTTTTAATAATTCTTCTTCACTCGAAATTTTATCTATATTTAATTCTTTTTTTAAATAATTATCAAAAGACATTTTCATCTATTTCCTTTCTTTAATTATCTAATAAAGGATTACCGCTCAGAATTATTTTTATACAACATTTAAGGAAAAAAATGTAAATTATATTAATTTTAAAAGTATGCATAATTTAAGCTTAAATTTCTAATAATTGGTATATAGAAGGAGGGAAGAAAATTATGGCAAAATTAGTGGATATTTTTTCAATATATATAATTATTGTATTATTTTGCATTGGATTATATCTATATTGTGTTCAGAGCGTCTATTTAAAAAATGTTGACAATTTAAATAAAGAATCTATTTTCACAAAAATTATGGGTATATTTTATATTTTGGTAGCCATATTGGGTGTTTTTATTAGAATAATTTATTAATTAATGAGGAGAAATAATATGTCAATACCACATAATGAAGATAAAATTCATGACAGAGCAAATAAGATTATGCTCAGTATTTCTGAAAATTTAGAAGCAAATATAAAAAATATTGAATATTTATTTAAAAATTGTGCTGATGTTATAAAAAGAGAAGTTGATATAGGTGCAAAAATGCCACTTAAAATATACGCTGTATATGTTGATGGTCTTATAAATCGTGAGCTTATAGAAAATGTTTTTTTATCACGCATTATAGACTATAAAAATTTAGGTGATGAAGATACTCCTTTAACAACTACTCCCACGCAATTAATAATGGATCATTTTAGTGCCACTTTTGATATCTCAGAAATGCAGTCTATGGATGATATGGTTCGCTCCATATTATCTGGAGATACAGTAATTTTTGTTGAAGGCACAAATGTTGGACTTAAAATTGCTTCTCGAGGTTGGCCAGGTCGAGGAATTTCTGCACCTGAAACAGAAGCAGTTATTCGTGGTCCTCGAGATGGTTTTGTTGAAACTATCCGTTTTAATACTGTATTAATAAGAAGAAGAATTAGAGATACAAAGCTCAAAGTAGAAATGACATCAATTGGCACACGAAGTCGTACTGATATTGCCATAATGTATATGGAAGATATTGCTGAACCTAATCTTGTAGAAGATGTTAAACAAAGACTTCAAAAATATACTATTGACGGAATTTTTGATAGTGGATATGTAGAACAAATGATAGAAGATAGTTATAAAAGTCCTTTCCCGCAAACTCAAGCAACAGAACGACCAGACAAAGTTGCAGCAAGTCTACTGGAAGGAAAGGTGGCTTTAGTAGTGGATACATCCCCATTTGTAATTTTATTGCCAGCCACATTAAATTGTTTTTTTCAAGCTGCTGAAGATTATTATCAAAGATGGGAAATTATGAGCTTTACCAGAATTTTAAGATATATTGTATCATTTTTATCTTTTGCTTTACCTGGGCTCTATATTGCAATATTAAATTTTCATCCTTCTATGCTCCCCACAACTATAGTTGTATCAATAGCTGCCTCAAGAGAAGGTATTGCTTTTCTATCTGTTTTGGAAATTATAATTATGGAAATGGCATTTGAGCTCTTAAAAGAAGCTGGTATCCGGTTGCCAGGTCCTGTTGGACATGCAATTGGTGTTGTTGGTGGTATAGTAATAGGTCAGGCTGCTGTAGATGCAAAGCTTATAAGTCCAATGATAGTTATAATTGTTGCTCTCACAGCTATTGCAACATTTGCTATTCCCGACTATAGTTTAACTACTGCTTTTAGAATAATAAAATATGCTTTCATTTTTATTTGTGCATTATTTGGATTATATGGATTTTTTATAGGACTATTAATTATGTTTGCTCATCTTGCATCGCTTGAAAGTTTTGGTACACCATACTTATCTCCATTTATTGCAAATGATGGTAGAGCATCTGATGGGCTTCGTGACACAATATTAAGATATCCATTATTTATGCAAAATAAAAGACCTCGTTTTGCTAGGAAATCACAAAAAACTAGGATGCGTCTTAAGGATGCAACTAGTACAACGCAACCAGTCACACCACCAGGTCCAGTATATCCACCTGATCCAGCTTATAAAGAAGAAGATCAAAATAAGAAATCATAAGGAGCAATTTCGATGTATACCCATAATAGTAGAATATCTATGCGTCAATTTAAAATTCTATTGCTGTTACAAATGTTTAATATGTCTATACTCGTGTTGCCAAATACCTGTGCAAAAATAGCTAGTAGAGATGGGTATTGGCTACCTGTTTTTAGTTTAATAATAGGAGTTGTATATATTTATGTAATAACTTCTCTTATCGATCGTTTTAGAGGTCAAAGTTTTGTTGATTATACTCAAGCTATTTTAACAAAACCATTTGGGATAGCTCTTACAATTTTTTTTGCTATTAAAATTGTAATTAGTACTGGTTTAGAGCTTAGATTATTTACAGAAATGATTAATCTTGCATTACTGCCAAATACACCTCTTGAAGTCATTGCTCTACTTATGCTTTTTGTATGCTATTATCTAGTAAAATCTGGCATAGAAGCTCAAGGAAGAATGGCCGAAATTTTAGTTTATTTTGTTTTTGTACCAGTTATTTTAGTAATGTGTTTTATAATGTATAAAGCAGATTATGAACAATTGTTGCCAATGTTTCAATGGGAAATTCAAGACGCTATTAAAGGTAGTTTTATGACAAGTGTAACATATATGCCACTTGAATTTGTACTTGTTATTGGAGCATTTGCAAATCGACCTCAAAAAATCAGAAAATGTTGTTTTTTTGCTGTAGGAGTTATTACAATTTTAGAAATTTTGATAATAATTTTAACTTTTACAGGTATAGGAACTATTGAAACTGAAAGAGAAATTTGGCCAGTACTTGCTTTAATGCAAAGCATTCAATTACCAGGTTCCTTTTTAGAAAATCAAGAAATTTTAATGATGGCTTGGTGGATTATGAGCGTATTTATGTATATAAGTGGTGGCGTTTATGTGAGCTCTTTATTAATTGGCAATTTATTTAAATTTAAAAGAACAAATGTAACTGTTATACCAATTATTCCATTTATATTTTTAGTGGCAATTTTTCCTGATGGTCTTGTTTATGCCTATGATTATTTTGTAGGATTTCAAGTTAAGATGGGAATATGGTTTTTATTTATCATTCCTCTTGCTCTCATTTTAATTGCTAAATTAAGAAAGGTAGGAGCACATGAAACTCAGCCGTAAACTGTTAATACTATTGAATGTTATATTTTTAACAGGTTGCTTTGATAGTGTTGAAATTAATAATCGTTCAGTTATTTTAGAATTTGCCATAGACAAAAATGATAAAAATGATAAAAAAGAAAAGCCTTATGAAATAACTTATTCTATTCCTGATATGGCAAAACTATCAGGTACCGAATCTCTTGCATTAGATATGAAAACTAATATTCCTATACAAGCTAAAACCATAGTTGACAGCCTCGATATTTTAGAAACAAAAACTAGAAATACAATAACTTTTAGTCATGTTAAAGTTATTTTTCTAGGAGAAGATCTTTTAAAAGATGATAAACTGTTTAAACAGACATTAGATTCAATGACAAGAGGTAGGCAATTTGCAAGAAATATCCCTATTTTAGCTGTAAATGGTCGCACAGAAGAGGCCATTAGTATAAAAAATACTCAACAGCCAATTATTGGCTTATATATTATGAATTACTTTAATAATAAAGAGCGTCCGCTGGCATATTTTGAGCCACAACTTCTAGGAAATTTTATTAGAGATATGCAAGATACTGGAGTTGCTCTTATGCCCATTTTTAAACTTCCTAAAAGTGAAGATTTTGTTCAAAGCAAGGAGCCTACTGAAATAGAAAAAAGTAATAACGAAATTAATTTAAAAGCTAGTACTGAAAATGAGCAAATGGAAGTTGGAAATACAAGTTTTGAAATAAGTGGAGCTGCTCTTTTAAAAAATTATACTTTTGTTGAATATTTAGATAAAAATGTTGTTCGTGGTAAGCTCTTAATTGATGGTCACGCAAGAGATGTTCCTGTTATAACAAATTATAAGGATAGCCCAATAACTTATGTCTTAGAACACACTGTTTCTAGCATAGATTTTAAAACAATAAATGGAAATTTTTGTACTGTAATAAATATAGCTGCTAAAGGTGAAATTGCTGAATACACAGATAACAATATATTTAATCAAACTGCTTTTAAAGAAATAAAGCTTCTTATAGCAGATGAAATATATAGACAAACTAAAATAACTTTAGATAAGGCTAAAGAGCTAAATATTGATTTCTTAAAAATAGGAGATAAAATGTTTAGAAAAGAGCCGAATTTGTGGAAAGACTACAAGGATACTTGGGAGCAAAATGGTTTTGAAGAAATGCCTATTTATGTCAATATAAATGTGGATATAAATAATACAGGAATTCTAATGTAGCAAAACAAGTGCCACCAATAGATTGTAAAAAATCCATTGGTGAGTATATATATGTTAAAATTAATATATTTTTTGTTTATTATTAAATTGCATTTTATAAAAGGCAATACAATTAAATATAAATTGAAAAATTATATTATGAATATTAAATGACATCAGTAATAGTGATATAAAATACAAAATACAAGAACTCAATACAATTTGTTTTGATTTTGTGAAAAATCCTACCCAAGTAAATATAACCGAACTTGCTACAAATATAGTGTGAGGTAACATTACTGCTCCATATATCATTTCTTTTACAGCTAATGGCTCACTTGGTATTGTTGTTGCTACAAAAAAATCTGTAAATAATGAAAATAAATACATTACACTAATTGACCCCGATAAAAATAAAAATTCACCACTTTTCATAAAGTTTCCCTCCCCTGTAAAGTTAGATAATCCCTATAATGGAATAATATTACATTTTTTATATTATGTCAATTGTAATTTTATATAATAGCGTATATATTCTGCTCTTTTAGAGATAATTGACATATTATTCCAACAATGTTATTATCTACTATATTACAAATATTAAAAAGGGAGATAAATTATGAATAAAAAAGAAAAATCATCGGAGCTTAATGCTCTATGTCCCATTGCCATTGACGATAGAATGAGCGCTAAGTCAATGGCATACATTCAAGCTGGTATTTGTGTTTGTGTTCCATCATTTTTATTAGGAGCTATTCTTGCTGAATCGATGTCTATAATGAATGGTATCATTTCCGGTACAATCGGATATTTAATTGTAGTTGTTGTAATGGTCATCCTTGGTTATATGGGTAGCGACCTTGGTGGAGCAACCTGTACTTTATCTCAATCCAGTATGGGTGTTTTAGGTTCAAGATATATAGTCAGTACTGTGCTTGCTCTAAATTTTATTGGATGGTTTGGAATAAATAATGCAGTTTGTGGAGAAGCATTTGCTAATGCTCTGCTTAATAGCTTTAATATTAATATACCAATTCCTGTTGCTAGTATAATTTGGGGTATTATAATGTTATCGACTGCTGTTTTTGGAATGGGAGCAATTGAAAAGCTGGATAAAATATCAATTCCTTTGCTTATGATTATTATGGTTTTAGGTACATATCTTGTGGTTAAAGAACATGGATTATCAGAATTAAATTCTGAGGTTGCTCAAACAATGAGCTTTATGGCAGGTGTCGGGTTATCATTTAACTTTTATGCTGTTGGAGCAATCTCTCCGTGTGATTTTACTCGCTTTCAAAAAACTAGAAAAGATGTATTAAACTCAACTTTTTGGGGAGTTTTTCCAATGGGTGTCATTACTTTAATTCTTGGTATTTTAATGACTAAAATTGCAAATAACTATGATATAAGTCTTGTTTTAATTGAAGTTGGTATACCAATTCTTGGAGTTAGCTCAATGATTTTATCAACATGGACTACAAATTCTACAAATGCATATTCAGGTGGTCTTAATACAGTAATGATTTTTGATATACCAGATAATAAAAGACGAGAAGCAACATTTGTTATAGGTTTAATAGGTACAATTTTAGGAGCATTTGGAATATTAAATCATATAGAAGGCGTTTTAAGTATGCTCGCTTGTATTGCGTGTCCAATTGGTGGTGTTATGATGGCAGATTATTATTTTGTTGGAAAAGGAAAAACTGCAAATTGGCATGCTGTATCTGGTTTTAACTGGGCAGGTGTAATTGCTTGGGCAATTGGAGCAATTATTGCCTATATCTTGTATATTGAGTATTTAGGTATTATAATAGGATTTGTTGCTTACATTTTACTTGAAAGAGCTTTGCCATCTCCATCTCGAGGGAATGATGTTGCAAAGGAAAGAATTGTTACAGATTTAGAAGATTGTGTAATTCGACTCTAATTCATTTATCAAGGACATAGCTTGCTGTGTCCTTAATCTTAGGAGGAATTTGAAATGAAAACACTTAATAAGCAAGATGTAATAGATATCTTATATGGTTGTGCTGTTTTAGGAACAGGAGGCGGTGGTTCTCTTACAGAAGGTCTTCAAATTATGGAAGATGATTTTATAAATAACAGAGAAATTAAATTATTAGATGTTCATGAAGTTGCTGATGATGCATATATTGCAACCCCTTACGGTTGTGGAGCTCCTAAAAAAGAACATGAAGAATTAGACGAAAAATATAAAAATTTACCTAAAATAAAAGATATCCCTTCAATATTAGCACTTAAAAAATTAGAAGATTATTTAGGACAAAAATTTGTAGCAGTATCATCGACAGAGCTCGGTGGAGCAAATACTGCCGAGGCATTGCATATTGCAGCCTTACTTGGTATTCCAATTATGGATGCAGACCCCGCTGGTCGTTCTGTACCCGAGCTATCACATTCAACATACTTTATTAAAAATGTCCCAATAGCTCCAATGGCAGTTGCCACAGAATTTGGAGATGTAATAATACTGCCTGATGTTGTAGATGATTTACGAGCAGAAGAAATTGTGCGTGCCATTGCAGTTGTTAGTAATAATCTCGTTGGCGTTGTAGACCACCCAACTACAGCAAAAATTTATCGTGAATCAGTTATTATTGGAGCAATTAGTTACGCTCAAAAAATAGGTCAAATATTAAGAGTTGCTAAAGAGCAGGGTAAAAATGTAGCTCATGAAATTGCTCAAAGTGAAAATGGTAAAATTTTATTTGAAGGAATTATTGATAAAATGCCTTGGGAATGTACTAGTGCATTTAATATTGGAGAAATTCATATTACAGGTACTGGTATTTATATAAATGATATATATAAGATTTGGTTTAAAAATGAAAACTTAATGTCTTATAAAAATAATAAAATTGATGTTACTTGTCCTGATTTAATTTGTTTATTTGGTAAAGATGGAATGCCAATAACAAATCCTGATGCAAAAATAGGAGCAGAAGTTGTGGTAATTGCTCTGTCAGCACCTGATATTTGGAAAACTAAAGAAGGGCTTGCGTGCTTTAGCCCTAGATATTTTGGATTTGATATTGATTATGCTCCATTTGAAATATAGAAAATACAATATTATATTTTACAAAAAAGAGAGCACTTGTTAGCTCTCTTTTATACATAGAAACTATCAATAGATACATTTTATTTTGTTATTTATGCATATCCGTCTTATAAGTAACCATATATTGTAAATAAACCTATAAAAGAAAGTGGTGGCAAAATGTCAAGAATAGAATTTAGTGAAATATCATCTTATCTATATAGTAGTTATATAAATCCTACTACAGAACGTGGCCAATTTTATTTTCATAGATATATCTGGGAGCAGCTCGAGGCCAAAGGTTTAACTACTTATTCTGAATTTAAATTAAAAGGACACATTTTATTGTATAAATATGCTATAGAGTGTGTATACGAAGAATTTATAGGTTTACTAAAGCCACATGAGGCCTCAACTCTTTATAACTATTTTGAAGTAGTAACATATGAACAATTTAAAAAATTATGTCCAGCCAACCAAAATCCCATTGAAATTTATTTATCCCAACTTAAAAGTGGAATATCTGACATAATACAAACTTCTCTCATTTCTTTAATACCTATTTTTATCTCTACAGCAGAAAGCAGAAATAATATAAGACGTAAAATGCTCTATAATATAAATGCTACTACTGGTGATCTAATATCTTATGATGAAGCTGAAAAAATAGCAAATATTCTTTTTATCAACTTGGTTCAATTATATAAAGATACGTTATATTCAAATTTAGAGCAATCTGCTTATACTTTATTTTGTGCATTGCGATTGACGCTTAATAAGAGTGAAGATTTTTTTGATTTACGAGATGTTTGTGTTGGCGATGATGGATATCAGCAAATGTTTTATAAGCCTTATACCTATGAGGTATATAAAAGTAAAATTCAAGCTACGGAAGTACAAGATAATAAATCTAAAACTATTGAATTATATATAAATTCAATACCCAAATAATTTATACATTAATTTTAACCCAAACACCTTTTGAGAAACGTATGTATGTTGCAATAAGTCTAATAATTTGGTCTGTTAACATAGCAACCCACGCTCCAATAAGTCCAAGTCCAAGTGGATAACAATAAGTGAAAGTAAAAATTGGTCTAAGTACCATAACACTTATAAATGAAACTGTTGCAATATATTTTGTATCACCTGCTCCTCTTAAAGAACCTGACAAAATAACTTGTGGAATTTGAAATATATTAGCCATTGATACTACTATCATAACTACACTCCCAAGAGCTAACACTTCTGCTTCTTGCGTAAATAGAAGTAGGAGATTTTCTCTAAAAGTAAAATAAATAATACATAATGTAATAGAAATTATAATACCTATTCTTTCTGAAACTTTACCATATATAATAGATAAGTCAGGTCTTTTAGCTCCGAGATTTCGCCCTACTAATGAAGATGCTGCAATTGAAATCCCTTCTCCAACACTATAAGAAAAATTAGTAAATATACAACATATTTGATGTGTTGCATATGCCATCATTCCAAGTGAAGTTATAACTCTTACATACATTAAAAATCCTAACCTTAAACATATTTGATCTACAAAAGCTCCTGCACTAATTTTAATAACATTTTTGAGAACACCAAAATCTGGTTTCCAACTATCACCTTTTTTAATGCGTAAATCTCCATTTTTATTAAATAGTGATGATAAAGAAATTAAGAATGCAACAAATTGTCCTGTAATAGTAGCAATACCTGCACCTACAACTCCAAGAGCAGGAGCTCCAAAATGTCCTTCAATAAGTAAAAAATTTAGACATAAATTTATTAAATTGGCAGTTATATTAGATACCATTGAAATTTTAGTATTTCCTGCCCCTCTAAGAGCAGCATTTATATTTATTCCAACACAATTAAATATAAAGCCACATAAAATTATCCTAAAGTAATTGTTCGCATCGTCTATAACATCAGGCGTTGCTCCCATAAGTATAAGTAAATCTTTTGAAAAACATAATCCAATCATAGACAATATAATAGATAATATAATAATTAGTAAAATAGATTGCCGAATAACTTTATTAGCAGCTTCAAAGTCTTTTTCTCCACACCGTCTTGCAACGATGGATAATACCCCTACATTAAGAGAAAATATAATTGCCAATAAAATAAAGGTTGGTTGTTGCGTAATTCCTATTGAGGCAATTGCAAGAGGTCCAAGACCGCCTACCATCATTGTATCAACTGCTCCAACAAGACTTACTAAAATTCTTTCTAATGCACTTGGCCAAGCAAGCCCAAAAACATCTTTATACAATCTTGATGTAGATGGTATATCACCTACAATTTGCTCTTTTTTTATCATTTTAGAACATCCAAAAAATCTACTTACTAATGCTACCAAAAAATTTCCCCCTTTGATTGTAACTATGAACTAAGAAAGGAACTAAAAGTTCCTAACCTAAAATTAATATCTTCTCTGACGAACAACTTCATAACAAACAATAGCTGCTGCAACAGAAGCATTTAATGATTGTATTCTCCCAAACATTGGAATACTAACTACAAAATCACATTTTGATTTAACTGTTCTAGAAACACCGCTACCTTCATTCCCAATTACAATCCCAATAGGCCCACGTAAATTTTCTTTATATATTATTTCACCATCCATATCAGCACAAGCTACCCAAATGCCTGCAGATTTTAAAGTTTCAATTGTTTGAGAAATATTTGTCACTTTGCATACTTTCATATATTCGGTTGCACCAGCAGAAGCCTTTTGAACTGCAGCAGTTAATCCAACTGCTCTGTGCTTTGGAATAATTACGCCATGAACACCTGCATTTAATGCACTTCGGATGATTGCTCCAAGATTATGTGGATCTTGAATACCTTCAAGAATTAAGAAGAATGGGTCTTCATTTCTACTTTTAGCATCATTTAACATTTCTTCTATAGTATAATATTTATGGGCTGCAACATATGCAAAAACACCTTGATGATTATCAAAATTGGTAAGTGTATCAAGTTTGGATTTGTCTACTTCTTGAACAACTATTCCTTTCTTTTTTGCATCATTAATGATTTTAATTATTGACCCTTCATTATCACCTTTTTGTACAAGGATTTTATCTATACATCTACCAGATTTTAGAGCTTCCATTATACTATTTCTTCCGTATATAATATTCTCTTGCTCATCAACATCTTTTTTTGTTCGTCTTGTTCTAGTTTTAGATGCTTTTTCTTCCTCATTTTTTTCAGGCTTTCCTGTTGTTTTTTGTTCTTCTAATTTCATTTAATTGTTCCTCTCAATTTCTTTCATGCCTATTTCCATGATAGTTGCTAATCTTTTATTATTATTTTGTAAATATAAAAATCCTACAAGAGCTTCAACTCCTGTAGCCAGTCTATACTCTATTATATCTCCATTTTTAGGAGATGTGGCACTTCTAGCATTTCTACCTCTTTTTAAAACTGCAAATTCTTCTTCCGTAAGAATATCCTTTATTTTGTGATACATCTTAGCTTGACCACTTGCTTTTACATATTGTTTAGCTTCTTTGTGCAACTTATTTACAGGAGCATTAGCCTTTTTTACGATATAATCTCGTACAAAAATTTCGTATATAGCATCTCCTATATAGGCAAGTACCAAAGGAGAATATACTTTTGGGTCAACTTTTTTATTATTTAGTTCTTCAAACACGTTTAAATTGTACACCTTCTCTTGTATCTTTAATTTGAATATTATTACTTTCTAAAAATGCACGTATTTCATCAGCCTTTTGAAAATCTTTTTCTTTTTTTGCTATTGCACGCTTTTCAATTAGCTTTAAAATTTTTTCATCACTTAAAGAATCTTGTTTCTCTTGAGTTTCATATATTAAACCTAATATATCTATTAAATTATATAAATTTTCTTTGAATATTAATAATAATTTTTTATTTCTACCATTTTTAATATATGTGTTAGTCATTTTTACGAGCTCAAAAATTATACTTATTGCATCCGCAGTATTAAAATCATCATCCATTGCATCATAAAATCTAGTTTTATATATCTCTATTTGTGAAATAAGAAGTTCTTCTGATTGGTCAATTTGATCGATTGGGCTATTTTCAGTATTTTTAATTGCAAAATTTAAATCATCAAGGCAATTTTTTATTCTAAGCAGTCCTGCTTTTGCAGACTCCATAAGTGTATCACTAAAATTTAAAGGACTTCTATAGTGAGCAGCAAGCATAAAAAATCTTACTGTATCATATCCAAAGGCTTCTCCAACATCTCGGAGCAACATAAAATTTCCAAGTGATTTTGACATTTTTTTATTATCTATATTTAAAAAACTATTATGCATCCAATACGTTGCAAAATTTTTGCCATTGGCTGCTTCACTTTGAGCTATTTCATTTTCATGATGAGGAAATATTAAGTCTTCTCCTCCAGCATGTATATCAATTTGTTCACCTAAATATTTTTTGCTCATAGCAGAGCATTCAATATGCCATCCTGGTCTACCTTGACCCCAAGGACTTTCCCAATACGGTTCTCCTTCTTTTTTAGGTTTCCATAACACAAAATCCATTGGATTTTTTTTAATATTATCAACTTCTATTCGAGCACCTGCTTCTAGCTCTTCAAGAACTTTTTTAGATAGCTTGCCATAATCCTTAAAATTTTGTGTGTCAAAAAAAACAGAACCATTTATATGATATGCTGTTTCTTTTTGTATTAATGTTTCTATCATTTTAATTATTTCTGTCATTTCATTTGTAACACGTGGATTTGCTGTTGCTGGTAAAACATTAAGATTGTGCATATCCTTTAATGTTTCTTCGATATAATGATTTACAATTTCCATTGTATCCTTATTTTCTTCATTGGCTTTTTTTATAATTTTATCATCCACATCTGTAAAATTTTGTACAAAGTTTACTTCATATCCTTTAACTAGCAAATAACGTCTAACAGCATCAAACACAATTATTGGTCGTGCATTGCCTATATGAATTAAATTATAGACAGTTGGTCCACAAACATACATTTTGACTTTATTTGGAGCAAGTGGAATAAATTCTTCTTTTTGTTTTGTAAGTGTATTATAGACTTTAAGCATTTTTTAAATCCTTTCTTTATAAATAAGAGCACTTGCTGTAGAAGAAATACCTTCTTCATGCCCTGTAAATCCAAGTTTTTCTTCAGTGGTTGCCTTAATATTGATTTGCTCTAAATTGATTGATAAAGTATTAGCAATATTTTTTCGCATTTCTTCTATATAAGGACGCATTTTAGGTCGTTGAGCAATTATGGTAGCATCAATATTAGAAATTATATACTTGTTTTGTTGTAGTAAATTTCCAGTTATTGAAAGTAATTCTAAGCTATTTATATCTTTATATTTTGAGCTCGTATCTGGAAAATGAACTCCTATATCACCTAATGCAGCAGCTCCTAATAA
Organism: Candidatus Epulonipiscioides gigas; assembly: GCA_001983555.1. Lineage (GTDB taxonomy): Bacteria > Bacillota > Clostridia > Lachnospirales > Cellulosilyticaceae > Epulonipiscioides > Epulonipiscioides gigas. The sequence continues at coordinate 19,832 of LJHE01000021.1, read as the reverse complement.
TGCATCTATTATAGCATGAGCTAACACATCAGCATCAGAATGACCTAGCAATCCAGTTTCATGTGGAATATTCACTCCGCCTAAAATTAATTCACGCTCTTTTACTAGTCTATGAACATCGTAGCCCGTTCCTATTCTAAACATTTTTTCACCAATTTTTTCCTTTTTAGTTAATTATAACATATTTTAAAAAAATTACTACATATATTTTAATGCATCATCAATTCTTTTTACTCCTATAATTTCTATGCCTTCAATTTGTGGTAATTTATCCTTATTAGCTTGTGGAATTATACATCTTTTAAATCCAAGTTTACTTGCTTCAATTATCCGTTTTTCTGGCATAGGAATTGCTCTGATTTCACCAGTAAGACCAACTTCACCAAAAATTACTGTATAAGGGTCAACATTCTTATTTCTAAAACTTGAGGCAATCGCAAAAATAATTGCTAGGTCAAGAGAAGGTTCACTTATCTTTAACCCACCAGCAAGATTTACATATGCATCATAATTAGATAAGTCAAGACCTGCTCGTTTATCTAGCACTGCAATCAATAGCACAACTCTATTATAATCTATACCTGTTGCGGTTCTCCTTGGCATTCCAAAAGTAGTAAAGCTAGCAAGAGATTGCACTTCTATAAGCATTGGTCTACTACCTTCAAGAGAGCAACTTACAACAGACCCTGTTGCATCAAGAGGTCTTCCTGATAACATAAGCTCTGACGGATTTGAAACTTCAACTAGCCCTTTATCAATCATTTCAAATACGCCAATTTCATTTGTAGATCCAAAACGATTTTTTACAGCTCTTAAAATTCTAAAAGATGCATGTCTTTCTCCTTCAAAGTATAACACGGTATCTACCATATGTTCAAGTACACGAGGACCCGCAAGAGAACCTTCTTTTGTCACATGTCCAACAATTAGAATAGTTATCCCTTCTCCTTTTGCAATGTTCATTAGGTCATGTGTTACTGCTCTAACTTGTGAAACACTGCCTGGAGCAGAAGACACTTCTTCTTCATAAACTGTTTGAATTGAGTCTATAATTACAAGGTCTGGTTTTATAGTTTTTATATTTTCTTTAATACTTGACATATTTGTTTCACTTAATAATAAAAGATTGCTGGTTATAACTTTTAGTCTTTCTGCACGCAACTTTATCTGAGCTCCTGACTCTTCCCCTGAAACATATAGCACATTATTATTTTGTTCTCCAAGTGTTTGGCATATTTGTAATAATAATGTAGACTTTCCAATTCCAGGATCACCTCCAACCAATATTAATGAACCTTTTACTATTCCACCACCCAAAACTCTATCTAGCTCTGTTATACCAGTTGTAGTTCTATCTTCATTTGTTAAAGTAATTTCAGATAATTTTAAAGGAACATTTTTAGAGCTTCTAGTAGTTATTTTTTGTTTTATATCAACTGTTTCTTCAATTAATGAACCCCATTCGTTACAGCTTGGGCATTTTCCAAGCCACTTTCCTGATTCATATCCACACATTTGACATATGTGCACTTGCTTTGTTTTTGTCGCCATTTATTTCACTTACATCTCCTAATCTTTTTATAGAGTATACCCTGATATATAAAAAAAAATAACATAGTAAAAACCAGGACAAACGCATGTATGTATTTTTTACCAAAATTTTATAATGGCTATCCAACAAAATGTATATAAAATAACATTGAGTTATAAAATTTTTATATAAAGTTTTTTAAATTAGTATTTATTTGCTCTAAGTTGTGAGTATATCAAAGGAGTATTTAGTCTTTTTGTACACTCGTGCGTTTGTCCGGAGTCAAAACATCTTATTTATTGCATAAAAATAAGAGCAACCATATTAGTTCGCTCTTATTATAAAGTATAGGTGAACTACCCCCACTTATAGAAGTGTGGGCTTCTTGCGTAAGCCGAACTAATGTTCAGTAATTTAGCAAGCTCTAAGGGTCGTCCCAACCCTGAACTATAAACTGATTATATTATATTTAGTTTATAAAGTCAAGAGATTTTTAGCAATTCATCTCTCCACCTATAGAGGTGGGAGAATTCTTGCTAGTTTTAGTTAAATTAAAGAACCAATTTTTGTAACAGCAACATAGATTTCTGATATCTTATACCAAGTAGATTTGCCAATAACACCATCAGGCGTTAGATGAAAAACTTTTTGAAATATTTTCACTGCTTCAACTGTTTCAGGTCCAAAAATTCCATTTGATGGTACCTTTGGTATAAGAGGATAAGTTTGAGATATACGATTTAATTGTTCTTGAATTGTTCTAACAGGAGGACTTTCATAACCTGATTTTAAAGCATATCCTGGATAAGATTCAGGATTTCCATAAACTATTTTTGCATGACGAAACTCGATATTTCTATAAAAATGTTTTAAAATTTCTTCTGCTCCAAGTCCATCTCTTCCAAGCTGTTCACTGCCCCATTGTGTCATCCAACCAGGACAAAATACTTTTCTACCATCACAATACTGAGTTAAAAGTGGTTGTGTTACACCTGGTCTTTTTACATACATATCAAAATTTTCATCTACAACAGCTGAAATTGTATCAAAAATATTACGTCCATAAGTAAATGCATGGTCATAAGCAGTTGAATTTGTTATTGTAAAATTTTTGCCTTGATTTCTATACCATTCAGTGTATACACGATTTAATGTATAAGAAATTATAGCTATAACATTTGCTCTTATTGTTTCTTTTGGCCATGTCGGATAAATCTCAGAACTAGCAACATTTTTAATGTAGTCCTTATATGGAACCGTATAATTTGGAGCAGAATTATTGTTTGGTGAACCCGCATGAACAACTATATATTCTGGTATAACAACCTCACTAAGTACAACAAATCCTGTAGCATTAGTATCTTTTATGTCTATTTCAGGGATTTTAGGAGGATAATCTCCATACAATGTAGGTACTTCTATGTGAATAGTTTCTTGAAGAGATCTTGTTAATGTAATTTCGTTAGTTGGTATTAGATTGATTGGTAAAATTGATTTTATTCCAGAAAAAATTTGAACTCCTTCTATTATTACAGGTATGAAATTGTCAGATCTTGCTTCTACTCTATACGTAGAATATGGTATCTTAGTAAACTCTTCTTCAAGGCTGTCTATAATAGGAGGTGCTTCAAGAGAAATAATCGGTGTTGCTCCTACTTCATCTGTGTTATATTCTGTTAATAATTTATATGTTTTATCTTCGTCTTGCTTTAAAACAAGAATTTTTACTCCAGCTACAGGGACAACTGCTCCAGTATCTGTACTTGTTTTTACATCTATTATAAGTGACCCATCAGTAAATTGATTTTTTTCATTATTTAATGTATGTATATACATTTCCCTCAATCCTTTCTTTGTTAATACCTATAATTATTATAAATATATGTTAGATAAACTATATATATGTAAGGACATCTTTAAGTTTTTCAAGGTATTATAATATTTTTATTAGACGTGCAACCTAATAATTATGACGCATATACTAACATTAGACCTATAAATTGTGGGAGGTTTTGTCCATGTTATATTTCTCCTGTTTTTCCTATTTTAGTTCAGTCACATCATTTCCAAAACCATTAACTATGGAAGAAGAAGCTTATTATTTAGATCTTTATTCAAAAGGAGATATGAAAGCCAAAGATATTTTAATAGAAAGAAACTTACGCTTAGTTGCACATATTGTAAAAAAGTATAATAATGTAAATAAAGAAATGGATGATTTAATTTCTATTGGTACAATTGGATTAATTAAGGGCATTACATCATTTAAATTTGAAAAAGGCACAAGGCTTGCTACATATGCAGCAAGATGCATAGAAAATGAAATACTTATGAGCGTTAGATCTAGTAAAAAAGAAAATAAAGAAACATCACTCCAATCACCAATAGGAACAGACAAAGAAGGGAATGAAATATCATTATTGGATATTTTATGTATAGATAATGATTCTATTTTTGAACAAGTAGATTTAGAAATAGAAACAATGAAATTATATTCCAAAATTAGAGATGTACTAAAACCTCGTGAAAAACTTATTTTAGTATTAAGATATGGTCTTAATAATCAGGAAGAACAAACTCAAAGAGAAATTGCAAAAATGCTTGGTATTTCTAGGTCTTATGTATCAAGAATTGAAAAAAAAGCTTTAAAAAAACTTCTTAATGAATTAAATAAATAAGGTAATTATAAACGTTTCTTAGGACTGTAGATTGCTCTATAGTCTATTTCAATTTTTTAATTATTTAAGAGCATGACAATCCATGCTCTTAAATAATATTTTATTTCATCCTATTTTCTAATGTTTCTTTTAAATATTCATATCCAGATTTTCCAAGCAATGCAAACATATTACGTTTATATTCTTCAACTCCTGGCTGATCAAATGGATTAACTCCCAGTAAATATCCACTAATACCACACGCTTTTTCAAAGAAATAAATGAGCTTTCCAATGCTAAAAGCATCGAGTTTTTCAATATTTATTATCATATTTGGAACACCGCCATCAACATGAGCAAGTAGCGTTCCTTCAAATGCTTTTTTATTAACAAAATCCATTGTTTGTCCAGCAAGATAATTCAAGCCGTCTAAATCGTTCTCTGCTTCTTCCAAAATTATTTCTGTACGAGGCTTTTCAACATTTAATACTGTTTCAAATAAAAAGCGTCCACCATCTTGAATATATTGTCCAATAGAGTGTAGATCTGTTGAAAAATTTGCAGAAGATGGATAAATACCTCTTTGATCTTTTCCTTCACTTTCTCCAAAAAGTTGTTTCCACCACTCTCCAAAGTATAAAAGAGCAGGTTCATAATTTACAACAAGTTCGACATTTTTACCCTTTTTTAGAAGTATATTTCTTGTTGCAGCATACATATAAGCATCATTTTCAAATAAATTTGGATTACTATATTCTTCTCTTCCAGCAGCAGCTCCGCTCATTAGAGCATCAATATCTACACCACTCACAGCAATCGGTAAAAGTCCCACTGCTGTCAAAACACTAAATCTTCCACCAACATCATCTGGGATAACAAAAGTTTGATATCCCTCTTCTTTAGCAAGAGTAAGCAATGCTCCTTTGGATTTATCAGTTGTTGCAAAAATTCGCTCTTTTGCTCCTTCTTTACCATATTTTTCTTCAAGAAGCTTTTTAAACACTCTAAATGCAATTGCAGGTTCTGTAGTAGTTCCAGATTTTGAAATTACATTTACACTTATATCTTTTCCCTTACATACATCTAAAAGATTATTCATATAAGTTCCAGAAATATTATTGCCCACAAAATAAATTTCAGGTGCATTTCGTTGCTCTTTTGTAAGAGAGTTGTAAAATTGATGAGTAAGAGCGTCTATACAAGCACGAGCTCCAAGATATGAACCGCCTATTCCAATTACAATTAGCACATCACTATTATTTTTAATTTTTTGAGCTGCCTTTTTTATATTTTCAAATTCATTTTTGTCATAATTTATAGGTAAATTAATCCAACCTAAAAAATTTGAACCTGCTCCTGTAGCTTCATGTAGAGCAGTATGTGCTAATTCAACTTGCGATTTAATATTTGCAAGCTCTTCATCTTTAATATTAGTTTTTTTAATGTCTAGTTTAATCATTTTAACCTCCAAAAATATTTAAAATTTTTCTATTAGTATATACAATTTATCAAATTAAATACCAAATTCTTCTAAAAATTTATTTACATCTTCAGGAGATAAATCTGAAAGTGTTAGACCCAATTCATCTGAATTTACATTATGACTTTCTCTAATATATTCTTCATCTAAACTTATTCTATCTTCAAGTTTTTCTATTGTTTCATTTTGTTTCATTACCATTAATGTTTTAATATCAAGTTCTTCTTTAAGTTTTTCAATTTCTATCTTTAATTGTTTATTTATTTCATTTTGAGTATTATTTAAAGTTTCTAAAGGATGCTGATGTAATACATAATCTTTTAATATAAGTATAATTTCACTTTTTCGTTTTTTTAAGTCCATCATTATTCCTATTATATGAATAGCTAAACAAATAGCAATATTTAATATTACTGATATTCTTCCTATTCCTGCTCTAGGTATAAAATATAAGACTGTATTAGTACATGTTATTGCATAGCTCAATTTTTCAATTTTAGTTATACCTTCTTCAACTATAATAAATTTAAATTTACCTATATAATCTCTATTAAGTCTACGATCGATGTATGTATCTATGTCAGCAGTTTGGTGGCTTTTTATAGTACTATAATCTTCTACAAGCTGTTTTACAAATTTAATTTGAGATTCAGTTTTATATATTTTTAGATTGTTATAAATTAATACACTTCTATGCAAATATTCAAAATAAGATATTAACATCATTACAAATAATAAATAAATACCAAATAAACAAATATTTGTAGTTAAAAAAATAATTACCATCATATTCACGTCCTTATTAAATTTATCTCTAAAATAAATTATAAAAAATAACCCCTTATTATTAAAGGGGTATATTTAAATTAAATCATTCCATCTTACGGTGCTTCCATGATTTGAAGGTCTGACTTCAAGTTTAATTGGAATTTTTTCTTTTAGTTCTTCAACATGAGAAATTATGCCAATTAAACGTCCATCTGTTTGTAGCCCTATAAGTGTTTCTACAGCCATTCCAAGAGCGTCATAATCTAGCGTACCAAATCCTTCATCTATAAACATTGTATCTAATCTTATTCCGCCTGATTTTGCTTGAATAATATCGGATAATCCAAGTGCAAGAGATAACGATGCTTTAAAGCTTTCACCACCTGATAAAGTTTTAGCATCTCTAATTGAATTTGTATATTTATCAAAAACTGCAATATCCAATCCTTTTTGTTTTCTACCTTTAGTTTTTTCAAGTTGTCTAGTAAGTAGAAATCTGTTAGAGCTCATTTGCTTAAGTCTAATATTGGCTGCATTAATTATATCATCAAAATATTCTCCAAGTACATAAGCTTCATAAGAAATATAAAAGGCATTTTGACCATTGGCTACATCTCCGACATCTTTAATTAATTCGTATTGTCTTCTTAGAATTATATGCTTTTCATGTTCTTGTTCTATTTGTGCAAGAATTGTTCTTTTAGAGTTTTCATTTCTTATAATTATATTTATTTGTTTTTCAAGATAATTTTTCTTATCTGTAGCTTTTTGAATTTTTTCTTCAAAAATATTTAAATCTATATAAACTCTGTTATCAATCTGTTCTTCAAATTGCTGTTTTTTAATATTTAGTGCAGTTAAATGTGCATCATATTCTTGTAATTGGCTTTGTAAATCTTCAATATTTGAAATTTCAGGTAATAGTTTTATAAAATCATCTTCAGATAATTGATTTTCCTTTAATTTTTCTAGCAAATTGTTATTTTCAATATTAATTTTAACTTCCAAAGAAGTAAGCTGATTATTATACTCTTCTATTATAGTATCTCTTTTTACTAATTTTTCTTTTAAATTAATTAAATTAACATTTGATTCTTCATATAATTTTTGTTCATTTAAAATTCTACTATCAATTATTTGCACTTGTTCTTGTAGTTGAGATAAAAACATATTATTTTTAGAATTAGATAAAATATCTCGTTCTTCTTGAAGCTTTTGAATTTTAGCCTGTTCAATTTCTAAATTCTTTAAGTCTTGTGCTATATTTTCTTTTTCAATTTCTAAATCAGAAAAATTCTTTTCTAAAATCTCCAATTTTGCAATTTTAGTATTTTTATCCAAAAGTTTATCAGTTATTATGAGTAGTTCTTTATCAATATATATAAGTTCTAATTTTAGATTTTGTCCTATTTCAATAATTTTAGGAAGAGTTTGAGAATTATAATCCTGCTCCTTTATACAATCTAAGGATGATAAAATTACTTCTAAGGTCGTTTTCTGTGAAGTATTTAATTCAATAAGTTTATTTTTTATATCCTGATTCTCTTTCTGTAGATTTTCAAATTCTTTCTTTATAACACTTAATTCAACTTTTGTAGGAACTTTTATATCAGATTTTATTATATTAGGGTTAGGATGTATTGTTGAACCACAAACTATACAAGGCAATCCCTCTTGAAGGGTCAGAGCTAAAATTCCAGCTTGCTCATCATAATATAATTTTTCTGCAGTTTCATATTCTAATTTTTTCTTTTCGTATTCAATATTTTTTAAAATATAATCTTTAGATAGTTTTTCATGCTCATTTAATTGTTTTTGGTAACCATTACAAATTTTATATAAGTTAGCTAGTTGGTCACGACTATTAGATTTTTGTATTTTTGTATTTTCTAGTTCTATTTTTTTTATTTCTATACTATTGAACTCTTCAATTATTTCTTTTAGCTCTATAGTTTGACTTTTATTTTTAGCAATTTTTTTATCTATTTCAAGTTTATCTATATTTTTATCATTTAATTTTTGTTTAAGCTGTTCTAATTCTTTATTTAACTGTTCTGTTTCAGCAATTTTAGGAATTAAGTTTTCTAATTCTTTTTTCTTAAGTTTTAATTCATCATGATTTTTTATGTCCATAGAATATTTTTGAAATAGTTCCTGATTTATTTTAATATTTTTTTCTAGATTTATTTTTTCATTTTCATGTTGAATTTTTTCTTCATTCTTACTTTTATATTCTTTAAGTTGGTTTTGAATATAATTGTGAGTAAATAAATTTTCTTTTACAACAGCAAGAATTTTAATCTTATTTTTTAACTGGTGCATTTTAATTGATTTAGTTTTTAACTTCTCTAATTCTTGATTGATATCCTCTAATTGAAGAATCAGTATATTATACTTTTCTGTTATAGCCTTGTTTTTATGAAGTATATTTAGTTCATTTTCAAGCTCTTCTTTACACCCCCTACGTTGAATTAATTCATTAGAAAGAGTCTGTAAAAATTCTTCAGTATTTTTTATAGCAATTTCGATATCATCGATTTGTTCGGAAAAATTAAGAGCTTTTATTAAAGTTTTAATATTATTTTCATTAACTTTATATTCTTCTTTAGTTTGTTTATTCATCTCTTTAAAATCTTCTTGTATTTTAAGATATAATTGAGTACCAAATAGTTTTCTAAAAATTTCTTGCTTTTCTTTAGTGTCAGAAATCAAAAATCTTTTAAATTCTCCTTGAGGTATCATAACAATTTGTTTAAATTGTTCTTTTGAAATTCCTAAAATTTCTTCTATTTTTAATTTAATTTCTTTATCTTTTATAAGAGGTTGTTCATTTTCTATATAAAGCTCATATTTACTATCATTTGTCTTTTGTTTTGGATATCTTATTATTTTATATAACTTATGATTGATTTCAAATTCAAAATTAACAAAAGTTTTAGTTTCTTCTTTAGCATAGTCACTTCTAAATGACTGTGCATCTTTTCTATTTTCACCACTTCCTTCACCATATAAAGCAAATGAAATAGCATCAAATATTGTAGTTTTTCCTGCCCCTGTAGGGCCTGATATCATAAAAATATTTTCATTTTTTAAATTTCTAAAATCTATTTTTACTAGATCGCCAAAAGAACCAAAAGCAGACATTACAAGTTTAATAGGTCTCATAATCTATTCCTCCCTGTACTACTTTATTTATAACCTCCCTTATATATGACTTTTTTTCTTCTGTAAGTTGATTATTTCCAAATTTTTTATAAAAATCAAAGAATAATTCTAACTGTGTCTTAGATTTTTCACTTTTAATTAGCTCACTATTATAGATTTCATTTTCTACAGTCTGTTGCTCTAGTGACATAATATTTGGAAATACATTTCTTAGTTGACCAATAGGATTAATTAAATCACCTTCGTCCAATAACACTGCATGAATATAATCTTGTAAATAAAATCCCTTTTCAAAAAAATATTCTCTTCCAAATTTTAAAATATTTTCTAAAGTATCTTTCATAATTTTAAAATCTCTTATTGGAGATAACATTAAATGCTCAATTTTAACATTTTTATTTGTAATTGTGATTTTATTTATACTTTTATTATGATTAACCTCAGAAAATCCATACTTTAGAATAGATCCTGAATAACAAACTTCATTTCTTCCTACACAATGTTGCTTATGAAGATGTCCTAATGCCACATAGTCAAAATTTTTAAAAATATTATAGTCTATGAGCTCTATATTTCCAATAGATACTTCTTTATTAGACGCTCTATTTCCAACAAAACAATGACAAACTAAAATATTATTAGCTGTTCTATCAAGTTTTTTATTAATTTGTGAAATTGTGTATTCCATAGCTTTTTGATGATTTTTTATACTCAAATCGTTAGTGAAATGTCTAATCTCCATTGGTGATTTATAAGGAATAAGATAAAAATGATATACTTGTCCATATTTTTTTATTTCAATTTTTTTACTTAAATCAGTAATTATATATAAATTGGCAACTTTTAAAATATCATTGCCAAAACTAAGTCTACGAGCATTATCATGGTTTCCAGATATTATAAATACTGGAATTTTTCTTTTTCTGAACCTCAAAGTTTATTTGAGGTTGTCGTTCAACATAGTTCGCTACTACTATGCCAGTTCTTCTAATTATTATTTCTCCTGTGAACTACCCCCACTTATAGAAGTGTGGGCTTCTTGCGTAAGCCGAACCAATGTTCAGTAATTGAGCAATCTCTACGGGTCGTCCCACCCCTGAACTATAAACTGATTATATTATATTTAGTCTATACAGTCAAGAAATTTTTACCAATTCATCTCGCCACCTATAGAGGTGGGAAAATTCTTGCTAAGTGTAGTTAAAAAAGAGCTAATAATATCTAAACTTCTTACACTTTCATGCAAGCACAGACTATATCTTCTTCTCCATCATAATTATTTTTCTCCTTTTGCCTTTTACAAAAAAGGAGTTTATTATAAATACATGCTGAGAGTCACCCACTTCGGCACACTTGTACCTACTCCCATTAATAGGGATAGTCGTTGAAGTTTCTCCTTAATATTTCAAAATTAGAAATTATTTTTTAGAGCTTACCTGCTGATTGTCGATTATTTTACCTTTAGGATTTAACCTTGGGTCATCTAGTTAATTTTTTCTACTTTCGTCACCTTATTCACACCTAACTATCTTTCAAGTTTATGTTGTGGTTTAACTAGCTTTACGAGTTCCCAGCAATTCAAGTGATATATTTGACGATTTTTATCGCCACTACGTACAGATTTCTCTATACGCTTACTGGATTTTTTAGAGCTTTCATTGTGTTTTATTACGCCCATCCTATAATTAATTTTGTTAAAATGTTGTTTAAAACATTGACAGCTGTAGTAGGCGGCACTCCTCTATCATATAAGTCACCTGCAATAATAATTACATCAGGTTTTTCTTTATCTACTAATTCAATAAATTGATTAAGAATATATTCTTGATCTTCAATCATTGAAAAATGATTAACCACTTTTCCAATATGCCAATCACTAGTATGCAAAATTTTCATCTCTTTCTCCTTTTTTTACATATAATACTAATCATTGACATTTATTGGAAATTTAAAACAAAAAAAGAGAGTATAACCTCTCTCTTTACTTTACATAAGTTATTTTAGTTTCATCATATCTATCTACAAACTTATTTGCATCTTGTTGTGTTGGATATCCAAGAGCTACAACTGCATAGGGCACTTTATTTTCTGGTAAATCATATAATTTTTGAAGAAATTCAATTCTATCTTGTTCTGGAGCTACACCAAGCCATACACTTCCAAGTCCTATATCACAAGCTTCGAGCATCAAATTTTGAGTAGCTGCTCCAAGATCTTGCTCCCACATACCAGGCACTTTTAGTGTATCTTTTGGACAAACTACCACAACTGCTAAAGTAGCTGTATTTAAGGGCATTGTATATGGACTAAATTTTTTTAACTTTTCTAAATTTTCACGTCCTGATACCACAACAAATTCCCAAGCCTGTTGATTATATGCTGATGGAGCTTGCATAGCTGCTTTAAGAATTTGCACAATTTTCTCTTGCTCTATTTCTTTGTCTAAAAATTGTCTTACACTTCTTCTACTAAAAATTGCATTCATATTAGATCTCCTTGTTATAATAATTGGATATACTCTATTGGTTCGCCTGCAGCACCTTCAATAAAGAAAAATTTTGCTCCATTAAAAATAAAATTAACTTGTCCTATTTGTCCTCGCATTTTAGCTCCATTTACTTTTAAAGTATTATAGTCTTTTTCTATATCATCACTTTTTAGAGCTATATGACCAACTTTTGCCGTTTTCAATTCAGTATTTTCTACTATTTCATAAGTAACACCATCTTTTGAAACAAATAAATATCTTCCATTTGGAGTTTGAAAATCTCCAGATATTGTAAAACCTAAAGTATTTACATAAAAATCTTCAGCTTCTTCAATATTTGGAACGGCTAAATTAATATGATCTAACATTATTTTATTCCTTTCTATATTACACATATTATTGGTAAGCTACTGCTCAATTTATACGTATTTGAGCATGCTTAAATGAAGCCTGATAAATTAAGTTCTATTTAATTTCTTGTAAGCTCATTAAAAGAGTTTGAAAATTCTTTTGATTTTCTAAGCTATTTTGAAAATTTGTATCAGAAGCTGTTGTAAAACGTTTAATTGCCGGAGTTTGACTAGTTGCTTGATATAGCTGATAAGATTCTTCTTTTAATGCTTCTTCAATTGGAAGATCAATTGAGGCATATACTGCACGTTTACACGCTGTAATTGACTCAGAAGGAAATTGTGCAATACGATTTGCAAGCTCATATACATAAATACCTATTTTATCAGGGTCTAGTGCTTTATTAATAGTACCCATAGCGTAAGCTTCATCTGCATTGAAATCTTTAGCACTTAAAATTATTTCAAGCGCTTTACCAAGTCCAACTTGGCGAGCCATACGAGATGCTCCGCCACCACATGGTAAAATACCCATTCCAACTTCCATCTGCATAAATATTGCTTTTCCACGAGCAGCAAATCGCATATCACATGCAAGCGCCATCTCATGACCGCCTCCACGTGCATAACCTTCAATTTTCGCAATAGTAGCTTGTGGTAATTTGCTAATACGTTCAAGTACCTTCGCTAAGTCATTAACTTCAACTTTATTACGCTCAACAGCTTTTTGAGGCATATCTTTAAGCATATCTACATCAGCATGAGCTACAAAAAAGTCTGGATTGGAAGATTCAAAAATAACTACTTTAACTGATTTATCAATTTCTAGCTCATCAGCAAGTTTATTTAAATCTTCAATCATTGGCCAGCCTTGAATATTTACAGGTGGATAGTTAAAAGTGATTGTAGCAATTGCTCCTGTTTGTTTTGCTAAAAATGTATTAAACTTTGTTGTCATAGCTTTTTTCCCTCTCATAATTTATATTCTATCAATTATTTCAGATTTAGGAAGTCTTGATTTTGGCAAGTCTTTATTGAAATCTTTTGCTGAATGATATCCAAGAGCAACAACAAAAGCTGCTGTAAATCCCTTTTCTCTCAGACCCAATATTTCATCTAATTTTTTCAAATCAAATCCTTCCATAGCTAAAGAATCTATTCCAAGAGCAGCTGTTGCTAATAAAAAGTTACCAAGATTTAAATATACTTGTTTATCTGCCCATTGCTGAAAATCTTTATAATCATACTTGTGCATTTTAGCAAAAATAGATCTTGCAGCATGATTTTGCTCCTTAAATTCAGGTTGTGGAAAACGACCATCTTTATGCTCAACATCAGATATATGATTTAAATAATCTTCTGTTAGTTCAACTTTTGATGCAAAAACTACTACTGCACTAGCATTGCGTACTTTAGGTTCATTAAATGAATAAAACCCACAAGCTGCTTCTGCTATTTTTGCTTTTCCATCATCAGTATCAGCAATAACAAAATGCCATGGTTGAATATTTGTAGAAGAAGGTGAATATTGTAAAAGTGTCTCAATATCTTCTAATTGTTCTTTTGTAAATTTTTTATTGGGATCAAATTCTTTAGCAGAATATCTGCTTTTTGCAATACTAATAATATTCATTATTAACCTCCAAAACAAATTTTTGAGCTAACATACTCATTTTTAATATTTGCTATTACACTTTTTTTATTCATAAAATTAAAAAAAGAAAAAAATTTTTTTAATTTAATCACCTAAAATTTATTAGAGAATATAATGTTATTAGCTAGAAATTACAAAACAAAATTGCTATAATATTCAAAAGATAATTTTAGGAGGAACATATGAAATATTTAATAATGTCGGATATACACGGGTCGTATGAAGGGGTGTCTTTAGCCTTATTAGCATATAAGAAACACAAATGCGATAAAATTATAATACTTGGGGATATTTTATACCACGGTCCGCGCAATCCACTACCACAAGGATTTGACCCTGCAAAAGCTGCAATGTTATTAAATGAACAAAAAGATAAAATAATTTGCGTGAGAGGAAATTGTGACTCTGAAGTTGACCAAATGGTATTAGAATTCCCTATCGAAAATCCTTATGCACTAATTATAGACGAGGGAAAAGTAATTTTTGCTACACATGGACATTTGTATAATTCTCATTCTTTACCTGCAAAAAACAAAATAGACATTTTTATGTATGGACACACGCATTTATATGACTTATCTTTACAAAATAATATGCTAGTATTAAACCCAGGATCAGTTGCTTTACCTAAAGAAAACAGACCAAAAACTTATGCTATTTACGAAAATAAAACTGCTGCTATTTATACTTTAGAACATCATGAGAAACTAGCTTTCATATCATTATAATGAATTTATTCTTTATTAGAGTGTCACGTCCGCCTACGTGACACTTTTGTTTTGTTTATCCTCAACAATACATATACCCAATAGTCCTATTTTTTAACATAATTTCAATTCTTTTGTGGTATTATATATTAGGAAGTGATATATTAAAACTAAGACAATCTGCATACGGAGGTGGAGATGAGCAAAATTATAGAGGCAAAAAATTTAGTTTATGAGTATTATAAAGAAGATGATAACGGTAAAGTTATAGATAAAATAAAGGCATTAAACGATTTTTCAGTTGATATATATTCAGGAGAGTTTCTTGTAGTTTTAGGACATAATGGCTCTGGTAAGTCTACATTTGCTAAACACTTAAATGGCATCTTGACAGCTAAAAGTGGAACTTTAATTGTAGACGGTTTTGATATGAAAGATGAGAAAAATATTTTTCCAGTTAGACAAAATGTTGGTATGGTTTTTCAAAATCCTGATAATCAAATAGTAGCTACTATTGTTGAAGAAGATGTTGCATTTGGTGTTGAAAATTTAGGTTTACCTCAAAAAGAAATTAGACAACGCGTTGATGATGCTCTTGAAACAGTTGGAATGAGCCAATTTAAAAAACGCTCACCTAATCAATTGTCAGGAGGACAAAAACAAAAAATTGCAATAGCAGGTATAATCGCTATGCGTCCTAAATGTATTGTATTTGACGAAGCTACTGCTATGCTAGACCCAACAAGCCGAAAACATGTTATGGAAACTATGCAAATGCTCAATAAAAAATATGGTATAACAATTATTCATATAACACATTATATGCAAGAAGCTATTTTAGCAAGTAGAATTATTGTTATGGAAAAAGGAAAACTATATCTCGAAAGTACCCCAAAAGAAGTATTTAAAAATGTTGATGAGCTTAAAAGGATAGGTCTTGATGTGCCAGATGCTACTTATCTTATATATTTGCTCAATAAACAAGGATTAAATTTAGATCCAACAATTTTAACAACAGAGGAGGTCGTCAACGCCTTATGTCAATTGAAATAAAAAACTTATCTCATGTATACCAAGAAAATTCACCTTTTGAGAAAAAAGCACTTACTGATATTAATATCACAATTGACAAGGGTGATTTTATTGGAATAATAGGACATACTGGTTCTGGAAAAAGTACACTTATTCAAATGTTTAATGGTTTAATCCAACCTACAACAGGAACCGTACTTATTAATGGAATTGATATTAATGATGAAAAAACAGCTCAAAAAGCTATAAGACAAAAAGTTGGTCTTGTATTTCAATATCCAGAGCATCAACTATTTGAGCTCACAGTGTTAAAAGATGTTGAATATGGTCCTAAAAATTTAGGTCTTAGTGAAGCTGAAATAAAAGACAGAGTAGAAAAGTCCTTACGAGCTGTTTCTTTACCAGAAAATTTATGGGAAAATGCCCCCTTCTCATTATCTGGTGGACAAAAAAGACGTGTTGCAATTGCTGGTGTAATGGCTATGGAACCTGAAATTCTTGTATTAGATGAACCAACTGCAGGACTTGATCCAAAAGGAAGGGATGAGCTCTTTATGCAATTAAAAACTATGCATAAAGAATTAGGTATAACTATAATTCTTATATCTCATAGTATGGAAGATGTTGCAAAATATGCTGAAAAACTTATTGTTTTATCTGAGGGTCGAGTAAAATTTACAGGTACTCCACGTGAAATATTTCAACATACTATAGAGCTAGAACAAATTGGGCTTGCTCCTCCTCAAATTAAATATATTGTAAACAGTTTAATAGAACATGGATTTACCCTAGATAATTCTATTTTGTCTACTGAGGAAGCAGCCACTGAAATTACTAAAATTTTAAAATAATAGTTATCTTATAGCCTCCCATTTTAAGAGGAGGTGCCTCTCAAGAGGCAGTGGGGTTTTGGGAGATAGCAACTTCAGCTTACGGAAGGATTAAAATGAGAATGTCTTTTTTATGTAAATTTTTATTTATTTAACAACCTATATCTTATAAAAGAAAAGAGGTATATTATGCTTGCATTAATTACAGGAGCAACCAGTGGAATTGGAAAAGAATATGCTTATGCATTAGCTCGAGAAGGTTATGACCTTATTGTAACTGGCCGACGCAAAGAACTTTTAACTAATGTTGCAAAAGATATTATTAAACAAACAGGAGCTAATGTCAAAATATGTATAGTTAATTTTACCGATGATATAAAAACTGATAGATTTATAAATTTTATTAAAACTTGTGATATCGATGTATTAGTAAATAATGCAGGTTATGGAGCAGAAGAAGCTTTTTCTGATGATGAATATCAAAATCAGGAAGATATGATAAAGGTTCATATTCTCGTACCTGTTAAACTAATGCATATTATTGCCAATCAAATGAAGAAAAAAAGAACAGGTGAAATTATAAATGTAAGTTCGCTCGCTAGTTTTCTTACTCTTAAAAATTCTGAAATGTATTGTGCAACTAAATTATTTTTAACTAGTTTTTCTAAATCTCTATCTCAGGAGCTCTTATCTTATAACATAAAAGTACAAGCTTTATGTCCTGGCTTTGTTTATACGGATTTCCATAAAAAACTTGGCATTGATAATTCTAGGAGAAAAAATTATGGGCCAGTTAGATGGATGCCTGCAGAAGATGTAGTTACAGCTTCACGAAAAGATATAAATAAAATTATATGTGTACCTGGAAAATGTAATAAATTATTATATTATCTTTTGAATATTATACCTTCTGAAATTTTAATTTATCTCACACACTTTTTTAATTAAAATAAAAGAACTAGCGTGGCTAGTTCTCAATAATTCAATTATGCTGCTATTGTTTCTTCTTCCATTTTTTCATACACTTTTTCATCAATATTTCCACCTTGATTTGCAACAATTACAGTACATACTGCATCACCAGTAATATTAACAGCAGTTCTAGTCATATCCAGAATACGGTCAATACCCATAATAATACCAATTGCTTCAACAGGAAGACCAACAGATGCAAATACCATAGATAGTGTTATAAGACCAACACCTGGTACACCTGCAGTTCCAATAGAAGCCATAGTTGCAGTAAAGATCACTGTAAGATAATCAATAGCTGTTAAATCAATTCCAAATGCCTGAGCAGCAAACACAACCGCCACACCTTGCATAATTGCAGTACCATCCATATTTATGGTAGCTCCGAGAGGAATTGTAAACGATGAAATCTTTTTAGAAACACCCATTTTTTTATGTAGAGTGTCTATAGATAATGGAATAGTTGCATTAGATGTAGCTGTTGAAAATGCAAATCCCATAACAGGGAAGAATTTTTTCAAAAACTTAATAGGACTTTTCTTTGCAAATATTTTTAGCATAATCATGTAAACTACAAAACATTGAATTGCAAGAGCTAACAAAACACCTACCATATATTTAATCATAGGTAAGAAGCCATCAAATCCTATTTCACTAAATGTTTTTGCTACTAAACAGAAAACTCCAATAGGAGCAACTTTCATAACCATAAGAGTCATGCTCATCATTATTTGGTTCCATTGATTAAAACTATTCGCAATATTTCTAGTAGTATCTCCTAGTTTTGCAAGAATGACACCAACTAATATTGCAAAAAATATAATTTGCAACATATTTCCTTCTGCTAATGAAGCTATTGGATTTTTAGGCACAATATTTAGAAATGTATCCACAACACCTGTTGATTGTGCTGCTGTTGCTTGTGACATTTTGATAGCTGTCATATCTAACCCAATGCCTGGATTAATAATTGCACCAATTAAAAGAGCAATAGAAATAGCAATTGCTGTTGTCACAAGATAAAACCCTATTGTTTTTATACCAACTTTACCAAGTGTTTTAGTATCTCCAATGGACATCGTTCCACAAATAAGAGAGCAAAATACTAAAGGAACAACTAACATTTGCATAGCTCGTATAAATCCTGTTCCAAATAGATAAAATATTCCATTGACCAATATATCATCTCGAACAAAACTTGCTGGCACAAAATAATAAAATATAATTCCCAGTAACATACCAGAAATTAAGCTTATAAATATTTGTGTCGACAAGCTCATTTTTGCCGCTAATTTTTTCATAAAACTTCCCCTCTCTAAAAAACTTTTTCTATTTTTTTAAATATTCTTTAAGTCCATCTTTCCATGAAGGTATCTTATAACCTTTTATAGATTCCAACATAAAATTATTAAGTATCTTATAACTACCCTGTACAGTCTCTGTTTTTTCTATTTTACTTTTAGACTTTAAAATTTTAGCTATTTCTACTGCTATCTCATATTTACTAGGAGCTCCTGAATTTGCTGCATGATATATTCCATAATCTTTAGAATACATCACATCAACAATAAGTTTTGCAAGCTCTTTAGGACTTGTTGGTTGCACATATTCATTTGTTGGTGCTGTAATAGGTCTTCCCTCATTACAAGCATCTATAACATCTTGAATAAAGCTTCCATAAGTTAAACCTCTTCTAATAATAATATACTTAGATTTAAAATCTCTAACATATTGTTCTCCTGCTAATTTAGACTGACCATATATAGTATTCGGATTTGGTATATCAAATTCTGTATACGGTGTGTTCTTATCATTTCCAAAAACTTCACAACTAGATAAATGAATTAATTTTGCATCAATATCATGAGCGGCAAGACTGATATTTTTTGCAGCAACAGCATTTACCTTATAAATAGTTTCTGTATCAAATGATTCTTTTGCATTAGAGCAATTAATTATAATTTCTGGGCGATTTAAACGAACGTATCTATAAACATCTGATAAATCTGTGATATCAACCTCTTCTACATCAGTTTCGAGCAGTTCAATTTGTGTAATATCTAATAATTTTAAGAGCTCCTTACCTACTTTACTTGTAGAACCTATAAGCCAAACTTTTTTCATAATTTAACTCCTTTCTTAATATTTTGTTTATATTATACATCTAAAATTTAAAATAAACAATACATTTTATCAAC
>LJHE01000020.1 GCA_001983555.1 Candidatus Epulonipiscioides gigas | reverse complement strand
GGGTATATTTTCAATAAATGTATTTTCAATGACAAATTATAATTTAGAGAGAGAGCGGTATCAATTTGGAAAAAAACCTAATAATTCTAATAATATCCTAAGGTTTCATGATATTTGGTATAAAGATATAGCCGATTACAAACAAAATCCTACGCAGTATATAAAATTATTGACAGAAGGTATTGAACTAAATGGATTTATTTTACCTAAATTGCAACCAAAAGTTTCAAAATATTGGAATACAGAAGAAAATGGTCTTAGGCAAACTATTAGAGCTAAAAAAAAATATGATAATAATATTTATATGTTTGGTGATTCTAGAATAATGGGAACTGACAACGAAGACAAATATACTATATGCAGTTGGTTACAAAATGCTATTGATAACTCTACTTATAGTTATAAAGTGTATAATAATGGGATAGTTATAATGGATGCTATTTTAACTTCTTATTTTATTAGATTAAAGCAACTTTCTA
Organism: Candidatus Epulonipiscioides gigas; assembly: GCA_001983555.1. GTDB lineage: Bacteria > Bacillota > Clostridia > Lachnospirales > Cellulosilyticaceae > Epulonipiscioides > Epulonipiscioides gigas. The sequence goes on along the minus strand of LJHE01000020.1, from coordinate 21,814 downwards.
TAAGAAAAAATGATATTGTGATAATGTTTATTCCAAGTCCTTCATATAGAAAATGTACTTATGAATACATGATTTTTAATATATATGTATTAAATGAAATTAAAGAATATTGTCAAAAACATGGAGCTCAAATTTATATTTCTGATTTACCTAGATTAGTGTCCAAACCTTATAAAACTACATTTGAACAAGCAATACGTGGAGCTTTATTTTTAGCTTCAGATATAAATCTTAAATCTAATTATATAGCTGAACGAGAAATGCATAAAGAAAATACGTTAGAAGTATATAATAATTTTAAACATATAATAACTTTATTTGAAAAATTATGTTTTATCAATGATATTACTTTTATAAATTTAAATACTATTTTTGATGCACCTAATATAGATGATAGACTTTTTACTGATAATTATCATTTTACTCCATATGCTAATGAATTACTTGCTAATATTATATTTAAAAATTTATTTACAGAAGATAAATTAGCTAAATTTAAAATAGAAGCTAATAGATTTATGCAAAATGAAATTGATGATATATTTAAATGCTATATGCCTCAAGGCTTTCCTGTTTTGGAGCAATATATTCAAAACATTAAATCAGTTATGGGAGATAAAATTTTAGGTAGTGTAGGAGCAATAGTAGTAAATTGCAATCCTTTCACATTCGGTCATAGGTATTTAATTGAACTAGCAGCTCAGCAGGTAAATACTTTACTTATATTTGTAGTTCAAGAAGATAGATCGATATATACATTTGAAGAAAGATTTAATTTAGTCCAAGAAAATCTAAAAGATATAGAAAATATACTTGTGTTTTCAAGTGGGTATTTTATTATTTCACAATTAACATTTTCTATGTATTTTTCTAAAGAAGATATAAAAGATGATGTAGGCGATGCTCAGACTGATTTAGAGATATTTGGTGCAAAAATTGCTCCTGAGCTAAATATTACAAAGCGATTTGTTGGCGAAGAACCATATTGTAGAGTTACAAATAATTATAATCAACAAATGAAAGAGATTTTACCAGTATTTGATATAGAAGTGATTGAAATTCCTAGAAAAGAAATAGAAAATGAGGTTATTAGTGCTTCTAAAGTACGAGAATGTATTAAAACTAAAAATTATGCTCTGTTAACAGAGCTTGTACCTCCAGTTACTTATAATTTCTTAGTTAATAAACATTCTATTACTTAAAAAAGTTCATATAAATGGGTCAACATAGTTATAAGTTGACCCTTACCATAAACCCCAATATCAGCTAAATGAATGGGAGATTATATGGATAAGCGATGAGTTTTAACGTACTGCTACTATATTAATGTGTCATGAGCTTTTGTATATGTTTGCCATCAACTTCTTTGGTTTTACCGTGAAATACTATTTCTCCACGCTCCATTACATTTATGATAGTACTATTTTTAAGAACAAAATCAAGATATTGCTCAACAAGTAAAATAGTAGTTCCTTTCCATTCATTAACCTTTTTAATAGCAACACCAATATCTTCTATAATAGATGGTTGAATACCTTCAGTAGGTTCATCAAGTATAAGTATTTGAGGTTCTGCAACTAATGCTCTGGCAATTGCGAGCTGTTGCTGTTGACCACCAGATAAGTCACCACCTTTTCTTTTTGCAAATTTAGGAAGTATAGGAAATAGCTCAAATAAATATTCAGGAATTTTTCCTTTACCTCCTATTGGTTGAAGTCCTAGCTCTAAATTTTCTTCAACTGTCATTTGTGGAAAAATATCTCTACCTTGAGGCACATATCCAATACCTTTTTTCACTCTATTATAAGTAGGAGTATTAATAATTTCATTATTATTAAAGATGATGCTCCCTTGTGGAGTTTTTACAAGACCCATAATACTCTTTAAAGTAGTACTTTTACCAACTCCATTTCTTCCTATTAAGCTCACAATTTCACCTTTTGGAATATCAAGAGCTAAATTTTCAATAATCATACTTTCACCATAATAAGTAAATAAGTCTTTTATCTTAATCATTCTTTTTGCTCCTTCCAAGATAAACTGATTGAACAACTTCATCATTTAAAATATCATCAATATGACCTTCTTTTAACATTTTACCTTCATGGAGCACAGTAACAGTATCTGCTACTTGCTTTACAAACTCCATATCATGTTCAATTACAATAATTGTACATTCCTTTTTAATTTCTTTTAGTATTTCACCTGTTTTAAATGTTTCTGGTTTACCCATTCCAGCAGCAGGTTCATCGAGCATAATAAGCTCTGGTTTTTGAACAAGTTGCATTCCGATTTCTAGCCATTGTTTTTCACCATGAGCAAGTGCCCCTGCTCTAAAGTTAAGTTTATCTATTAAATCAACTTTTTCGAGCACACGCCTAATTTCATGATGCTCTTCAGTTGATGGTTTATTAAATATGCTACTAAAAATCCCTTTATTAGATTTTAAAGATAGTATCATATTTTCTTCAACAGTTAAATTTACAAATACAGAAGGAACTTGAAATTTCCGTCCCACTCCGTATCGTACTATTTGATACTCTTTTAAGCCAGTTAATAAAATACCATTCTTACCTTGTGGAAAAAATATTACTTTCCCAGTAGTTGGTTTTGTTTTTCCACAAATTATATCTAATAAAGTTGTTTTACCAGCTCCATTTGGACCTATAAAAAAGTGAATAGTGTTACGCCTAATTTTGGTATTTATATCTGTTAATGCTTGAAATTCATCAAAGCAAACAGATATTTGACGAATATCTAATACAGTGTTAGCATTAGCCATGATTTAGTCCCCCTTTTTTAGTATTGAGCTTTGTAACAGTAGGCTTCTTTGTAATTTTATTTTTTGTATTATTACTTTTAAATTTCGCAATTAGAGCAGGTATTTGCTCACGCACAAGGCCAACTAAACCACCTTTGAAGAATAAAATAGTCAAGCAGAATACAGAACCAATAATATATTGCCATATTTCAACCAAATTTCCAGAGCTTAAATTATATTCACAAAGATTAATTACAAAAGCTCCAATAACTGCACCAATTATTGTCCCACGTCCACCAACTGCAACCCAAATAACCATCATAATACTTGCTTCAATTGTCATTTCAGATGGAGTAATGCTTCCATTAAAGTTTACAAAAATTGCTCCTGCAATAGCTGCAATTATTGCTGATAGCACATATACAAATGTTTTATACATACTAACTTTATACCCTGAAAAATAAGTTCTATTTTCACCATCACGAATTGCTACCAATATTTTTCCAAATTTTCTGCTTACTAGAAATTTTGCTACAACATATACTAATATCAATACAATAAGAGATACATAAAAAAGCATAAACATATTCGCTCTGTTGGCATCTCCTTTTACACTGCCAAATAAAGATTTGATTTCAGTAATTCCAACATTTCCATTGGTATATGGTGAAAGAGCAATAAAGACTGAATAAAAAGCCCAAGTTAGAGCTTGTGAAATAATTGAAAAATATACACCTTTAACTCTATTTTTAAATATAAAATATCCTATAATAAATGCAACAACAGCAGGGATTAATATCATAAATAGTAATGTCATTGGGAGATTATCAAATAATGTCCATATAAATGGCAATTCTTTTAGTCCACCTATATGCATAAAATCGGTAATTTGCCCGTTAGTACTAACTAATTTTAAATACATAGCCATTCCATATGCCCCAAGAGCAAAGTATAAACCGTGACCAAGACTAAGTATTCCTGTATATCCCCAAATTAAATCTATTCCTATTGCCACAATTGCATATGCCATGCATTTTCCTATAAATATAACCGTAGAACCACCACTTATAGCTCCGAATTGAAGGAGCAGTGGTACTAACGCTAAAATTATTACTATAACTGCAAAACTAATGTTTTCACCATGTTTTTTCATAAATAATACCTCCATTCCTTTTAATCGAGCTCACGAGTTCTAACAACAAATAAACCTTGTGGACGTTTTTGCAAAAATAAAATAACTATAAACAATACAATTGCTTTTGCAATAGTTGCAGATGTATAATTTTCTGCAAAAATACTTGCAAATCCTATAATACAAGCTCCAATAACACTTCCTTTTAAATTTCCTACTCCTCCTAATACAACCACCATAAAAGCATATACTATATAACTTTGCCCAACCGTTGAATCAACCGAACCAAGTAGCGAAATCGAGCACCCAGCAATTCCAGCAATTCCCGAGCCAATTGCAAATGTTAAATTATCAACACGTCTTGAATTAATTCCCATACATTGAGCCATGTTTCTGTTTTGCATAACAGCTCGCATTTGTTTTCCAAAGCCAGAACGATACATTATATACCACATTATCACTATACACATTACAACGCTAAAAATTATAAATAATCGATTATAAGAAAAAGTTAAATTTCCAATTGTAATACCGCCAAATAAGAAATCTGGAGCTTTCACATTAACACCTTGAGTACCAAAAATACTTCTTGCAAGTTGTTGTAATATAAGGCTGATACCAAAAGTTGCAAGCAACGAATCTATTTCACGTCCATAAAGTCGTGAGATAACAACTTTTTCTAGCAAGCTCCCAAATAAAAATGCTACAACAAATGCAGTTGGTATTGATGCTATATAATACCAACTTTGAAATTGCTCGGGAACTAACTTACTAAATACCATTTGTACTACATAAGTTGTATAAGCTCCTATCATCAAAAATTCACCATGTGCCATATTAATTACTCTCATTAAACCAAAAGTAATTGATAGCCCTAAAGATGCGAGCAATATAATTGATGTTAAGCTCATTCCATTAAATAATGTATTTATAAACATCTTACCACCCCTTTTATGAATTTGATAACTTATTGATAGTTATTCAATTGGTTGTATACCTGCTTCTACAGCCCAATTATAATTTTTTAAATATGGATCTGGCTCAACAGGAGCATCAGTTGCAAATATTTCATAAATAAGACCATCGTTTTTAACTTCTCCAATTCTTACAGGCTTTGCAAGGTGTTGAGTATCTCCATCTATAGTCACAATACCTTCTGGAGCATCAAACGATACTTTGCCAGTAGCAATGGCTGCTAATACATCATCTACTTCAAAACTACCAGCCATCTCAACTGCTGCTTTCCATAAATATACTGCATCATAAGCAGCTTCAGCAGGGTCAGATGTCACACGATTTGCTCCAAACATATCTTTGTAAGCTGCAACAAAATCATTATTTTGAACAGTATCTGTAGTTTGATAATAATTCCAAGATACCATATGGTCTTCTAATATATCTGCTCCAATAGTTGCTACTTCCTCTTCTGCAATAGAGAATGACATTGTCATATAATCATCAGCTGTATAATTTTTCTCAGATATTTGTTTAAAGAATGATACATTACCGGTACCATTTAATGTATTGATAATTACATCTGGGTCAGCGGCTTCAATTTTTGCAATAATAGCAGCAAAGTCTGTTTGCTCCATTCCTGCATATTCTTCACCAACTATATTAAGACCAGCATCTTCAATTTGAGCATTAATAATCATATTAGCAGTTCTTGGAAAGACATAATCAGAACCTAGTAAGAAAAAGTCTTCATATCCTTGCTCAATTAAATATTCAATTGCAGGTACAATTTGTTGATTTGGAGCAGCTCCTGTATAAACAATATTGTCACTTGCTTCCATTCCTTCGTATTGTACTGGATACCAAAGTAAACCTTCATAATCTTCAAATATTGATTTAACTGCTTTTCTTGAAGATGAAGTCCAGCACCCAAACACTGTTGCAACATCTTCGCTATCTATTAATTTCTCCGCTTTAGTTGCAAATGTTGATGGATCTGATGCTCCGTCTTCTTCTATGTATTCAATTTGTTTGCCAAGTACTCCACCATTAGCATTAATTTCACTAATTGCAAGAACTTCAGCATCTCTAACTGATTGCTCACTGATTGCCATAGAACCTGTGAGCGAATGTAATAAACCAACTTTTACAGTGTCACTTTCTGCACTTTCATTATTACATCCAACAAATGCTACCATTGATAAGATAGTTAATACACCCATAAATTTTTTCATTTTAAAATCCTCCTCAAAATTAATAAAAGGGGTCAGAACCCATATAAAAATGGATGCTGACCCCGTTGTCAACTTAAAATTTAATTTTTGATATTTATACATATAGGACGTCAATGTCCATGGAATTTTACACAAAAAGGTCAGAACCCATATAAAAATGGATGCTGACCTCATTGTCAAAATATTATATAATTATAATATTATAATTTATTGAAATTAATGACATATTTTTTTAAATATGTGATATTCACTATTAAAGTTTAAATTTACTAAATATTTTGAGCAATTAACTCTATATTTTTCTCTATAATTTTAATAGAATTATTAGTTTTATCTATTAGAAATTTTTTAAAATGCTCTACATTTTCAACTGTAACTTCTACAAATACATTTACTTCGTTTGTAAATAAGGTTTCACGAATAATATAATTATTGCTCTTTAATAAATATTCTAACTTACCAAATTCATTATACGAGCAAACAAGTTTTATAAGTTTTATGGTAACCATTCTAATAAGTTCAGCTTGCTCAATTACTTCTTTTGTTGCACGAGAATATGCTCTAACTAGTCCACCTGTACCGAGCAACGTTCCACCAAAATATCTTGTTACAACTACCAAAGCATTTTTAATTTCTTTACCTTTAATTACGTCAAAAATAGGACGACCTGCTGTACCGCTTGGTTCACCATCGTCACTAAATTTTTGAATATTTTCATCTAATTGATATGCATAACAATTATGAGTTGCTTTGTAATGCTCTTTGCGTACTTTTAATATATAATCTTCTGCTTGCTCTTCATTTTGTATTATAAAAGCCTGCCCAATAAATCTTGATTTTTTTTCAATAATTTCAGCAACTGCATTATCTTTAATTGTGATAAACATTTAGCACCTACTTAATATTTATTTGCATCTTGTGGGGAAGACAAATAATTGTATCTCCTATTTTTTTAGCTTCTTTTTGATGTACGCATAACTTATCATTACAATTGGCATCAATAACCTTAATACTACCATTTTCAATTTGAATAGTGTTTTTCATGTCATCAACTTCTATTGTATATATTATAGACTCATTAATATCAAATGTTTTAATGACATTTTTACCAACTTTTACTTCAATAATTTTTTTAGAACTATTATTTCCAAATAACAATGATGGTATGATTGAAAATAATAGAATTAATCCAATTATTATAAGCTCAATTTTTTTCATAAGTTCACCTATATTTTTTAACGGAGAAAGAGGGAGTCGAACCCTCGCACCGCTTTCACGACCTACTCCCTTTCCAGGGGAGCCCCTTCGACCTCTTGGGTATTTCTCCAAATTCTCATATATTGTAGCAAATAATGATATAATTTGTCAAGTACTTAAATTATGTAGATGACTTTGTTTTGCTCAAAGTCATCTTTGCTGTTGTTGATTTATATTTGGATTCAATTCTACTAAAATAGCATCCTCACCAATTTTTCTGATATTTTCCCATGGAATTACATATTCAAGTTCTCGCCCAAAAATTCCCATAAGTTTTGCAGGCCCTGGTACAATTAAAGATGTTACTCTTCCTGTACTAGGATGTATTTCTGCATCACAAATATATCCTAGTCTTGCACCATCTAATATGTTAATAATCTCTTTATGTCGCATATCTCCGATTCTCATTGTTTTTTTAATCAAAAGTATCCCCCCTCTTAATTAATACTATATTCTTAATTTTTCTTAAATATACTTTTTCATATGTTTTAATGCAGTTTTTTCAAGTCGTGATACTTGAGCTTGAGAAATCCCAATTTCATCAGCAACTTCCATTTGAGTTTTACCAGCAAAAAAACGTAAGGTCAAAATATGTTTTTCTCTGTCATTTAATCTTTTCATAGCTTCTTTTAGAGCAATATTTTCAAGCCAAATATCGTCTTGAGACTTTTCATCACTTACTTGATCCATAATAAACAATGCATCGCCATCATCATGATAGACGGGTTCAAACAAAGAAATTGGGTCTTGAATAGCATCTAGTGCAAATACAATATTTTCAGTTGCAATTTCAAGTACTTGTGCAATTTCTTCTATGGAGGGTTCTTTTGAATTTTGTCTTAGAAGTTTCTCTTTTACTTGTAATGCTTTATATGCCGTATCGCGTAATGAGCGACTAACTCTTATAGCATTATTATCTCTTAGATATCTTCTAATTTCTCCTATTATCATTGGTACGGCGTAAGTAGAAAATTTTACTCCTTGTGTAGTGTCAAAATTATCAATTGCTTTAATTAGGCCAATACATCCTACTTGAAATAAATCATCTACATATTCTCCACGATTAATAAACCGCTGGATTACACTAAGTACAAGTCTTAAATTACCATGGATATATTCTTCTCGAGCTGCATTATCTCCAGCTCCAATCAGATTAAATAAATGTTCTTTTTGTTGATTTGTGAGGGTTGGTAATTTAGCGGTATTAACACCACAAATTTCAACTTTGTTAATTGCCATGTAGAATCCTCCTAGTCATTCCTTAAAAGTTGTCTTATCAGCCTTAGATATAGGATACCCTCGTTAGGAGAAATTATACATGTTTTAGCTCATTTTTTTTATTTCTTTTTTTAAGCGACCTATGATTTTCTTCTCAAGTCTTGATATATAAGACTGTGAGATACCTAGCATATCCGCAACTTCTTTTTGAGTTTTTTCTTTTCCTTCATTTTTAAAACCAAATCTCAGCTCTACTATTTCTCTTTCACGTTCACTTAATTTTTTTAAAGCAGTATTTAAAAGTGCTTTATCAACTTCATCTTCAATATTTCGATATACAGAATCTGAATCTGTTCCTAATATGTCAGAAAGTAAGAGCTCATTTCCATCCCAGTCAATATTAAGGGGTTCGTCAATGGACACTTCAACTTTTAACTTATTAGTGCGTCTTATATCCATAAGAATTTCATTTTCTATACACCTAGAAGCATATGTAGCAAGTTTAATTTTTTTATCTGGTTTAAACGTATTGATGGCTTTGATAAGACCAATAGAACCAATTGAAATAAGATCTTCCATACCTTTACCAGTATTTTCAAATTTTTTTGCTATATATACTACAAGTCTTAAATTTCTTTCAATTAAAATTTTTTTAATTCCATCAATAATCTCTTCATCTTCAGGATATTCTATCATTTGCCTTAAGAGTTCAGTCTCTTCCTCTTTACTAAGAGGAGCAGGTAAAACCTCGCTCCCACCTATATAATGAATTTGCTCCGCTTGATTATTAAGCATTTTAAAATATGTTCCCTGGGCAACATTCATTACTTTATTAAAAATACCCACATAAATCGCCTCCTAGTTTACAAAGTCTGGATGTATAAGTACACTAATATCTTGTTTAAAAAGTTGGCCAGATAGCCCAATAATTGCACTCTTATGTACATATATTTTATTTCCTCTTGTTACTCTAACATTAAAAACTTTTACTCCTACAATTAACCCATTTTTGCACCCTACACTATTAAATGGTATAAGACAAACTTTATTTAATAGTTCTAATGTTTCTTTTCCTTCATTAATTTCTGTAATAAAATTTAACAATTCAGTTGACAAAAATTTTTTGACTTCATCTAAATATACAACTATTACAGGTTCTTTAGAAAAAGCTGTATAAAGAGTATTGCCCGTATCAACTATACCTTTTAGACTGACATTATTTTTATATAAATCAAATGATATATATGCTTCACCACTTAAAAGTAAGAATCTTTTGCGTATAGAAACTAAAAATAAATAAGTAAAAAAAGAAATTAATGCTCCAGATGATATTGTAAGGATTAAAGATATTTCACTGCCAAATAAAAAATTACTTTGATAGTAGAAATTAAAGGTGATTCCTCCTATTATACAAGCACACAAAAAATTTATTATATAAGCTTTAATAAAATTTTTTTTCCCATATAATAAAATTATAGGAATACAAGGGAGGAAAATATAATATAAATTAAAAGGGAGCTTTTCTAAGTTAGGAAATATTACTACCATACAAGAAAGAACTGCGGCTATAAAACTAGCCAAAAATATTTTTTTAAAAGATACCCTTTTATATAATAAACTTGCAGTAAAAAATATAAAAATATCCATAATAAAATTAATTAAAAATAGTACATCAATATAAATTATTTGCATAATCGCCCTCGTTATCCTTTTTAACTATTGTATACCATAATATTTGTATAATTTGTAAAAATAAGTAGATTGAAAAAAAAAAGATACGACAAAAATCGTATCTTATTGCAATGCGAATTTATTCTAAACAACTACCTCCAATAAATTCTCTAATTAAAGAATTATCTGGAATATCTTGTGTATCTATACCTAGAAAATACTCTAAGAATTTTAATAAACGTTTTGTTTCATTAAAATACGGAGAATCCCTTTGTATACTAAATAATAAAGCTTCAGCTTTTTGTTTTAATACAGCTAATTCATAAATCATAACACTATTAAACATAACATCCGCTTCTTCTTGAAACGGAAAAATATTTCTTTCTTCACCACGTCTTACAGATGGCCACATAGATAGTGTGTCCTCAGGTTTTATACCACGATAGGTATTATCTCTAATCATTCTTCTCATAAGTCTAGTATCTGTTGTTGGTATTCTATTGTGATTATCTATATTAAGCTGAGTTAAAGCACTTACATAGATCTTGTACTTTTTGTCCTTTTCTATACTAGCACTAATTTTTTCATTTAAAGCATGTATACCTTCAATTATTAAAATATCTTCCTTTTTTAATTCGACATAATTCTCTTTATACTCCCTTTTACCGAGCTTAAAATTAAAACTAGGAATTTCTACTACTTTTCCTTCTACTAAAGATTTTAAATGCTCATTAAAAAGTTCTGTGTCAACAGCTCCGATATCATCAAAATCATAATCACCATTTTCATCTATTGGCGTAAATTCACGATTTAAAAAATAATTATCCATAGAAATTAACACTGGAGTAATCCCATTAACTTTAAGTTGTATACAAAGACGTTTTGAAAATGTTGTTTTTCCAGATGATGATGGACCAGATATTAAAATAACCTTTTTAGTCCCAAAAGATTTAATATCATCAGCAATACGTGCAATCTTTTTTTCATGTAATGCTTCTTGTGTGCGAATTAAATCACTAATATCATCTTTAACAATTTTATCATTTAATTTAGATACAGTATCAACACCCAAAATTCTTACCCATTGTTTTGCTTCTTTAAAGACTTCAAATAACTGAGGTTCAGATATTTTTTTAGCAAGTATATTAGGATTATTTTTATCTGGAAACAGCAACATAAAACCATGCTCGTATGGATATAAATCAAACAATTTTATACAGCTTGTATTAGGAAGCATATATCCATAAAAATAATCTCTTACACCTTCTAAAACATAAGTATTAATTGTAGATGTTCTCCTGTATTTAATTAGCTCACTTTTATCTTTCATACCATTATTTTCAAAAAAGTCTATGGCAGCAGAAACAGACATAGTTTCTTTTGTAATAGGTAGCTTAGCTTCTATGAGTTCGAGCATTTTCTCTTTAATTGCTCCAATATTTTTTTTGATGTCAAAATTTGGATTTAAAAATTCACCAAAATATCCTCCAGACATATGATGATTAATTATAATTCCCTCATTAAATAAAAGTGTTGTAGCTACAACCATTAAAAACGTACAGGTTCTTTCAAAAATTCTAAGACCATCTTTATCTGTTAAATATATAGGAGTAACATCAGTATCACCAATTTCACTATTTAATTCTATAAGTCCTTTTTTGTTTTTAAAAGCGCACACATTCTGTTCGTTATATTTTTCATTAGCTAAGTCAAAATAAGTTTTCATATTTTCCACCTACCTCTTTTATAAAGTTTTAAACACCTCTGCACAAATATTGGTACTTATAACATCTATATTAAGCCTATCTTTTAAATAGTTCACAAGATAAGGAACAATAATTTTTTCACTATTGTAATGTCCAATATCTAGTACTACTAGCCCTAAGGAAATAGCTTCTTGTGCTTCATGAAATTTTAAATCAGCGGTTATATAAATATCACTTACTTGAGCAGCCTGTTTTATAAAGCTTGCTCCGCTTCCAGAACATACTGAAACATTTTTAAATCTTTTATAATCTATTTTATGTTCTGTATCACCAATTACGCGTATAAAAGGAATATTAAAATAATGTTTGACTTTTGCTATAATCTCTGTTAAAGTATTCGGAACAATTTCGCCCCATCTTAAAAAGTTATCTTTATCTTTAATTTCTATTCCGAGCTCTTTACAAATAATATCATTAATACCACATTCAGCTTTATCTAAATTTGTATGCATTGCAATTAAAGTAATATTATTTTTTATAAGCTCACGAATAATTTGACCAACTGGATTCATATAATCTATCTTTTTAAGACCTTGAAAGATAAATGGATGATGAGTTATTATACAATCAACATGAGCTGAAATTGCTTCATCTAAAATGTGTTTATTTAAATCTAAAGCACACATTATTTTAGTTACAGTTTCTAAAGGGTTTCCTACTAAAATTCCAACATTATCCCATTCTTCAGCTAATTCAAGAGGTGCCAGTTGTTCTAATATTTCCATAACATTTGCGATTTTGTACATTTTAATACCTCCAGTTCTTTTTGTAATTCCTCATATCGTATATTATTAGATTTAACTTTTTTTAATATACAAGTTATTACATTTTCTCTGTATTGTAAAAATTCCTTAAAATCTCCATTGGCTTTGCGTATATTTATTAATCCATATTTATAATGGCTCTCTTCATTATATGCTTCTACCCCTATTTTTGCTTGCATAATAACATAATATTTTTTCATATCTTCAATAAAAATTTCATCATCAATTTGAAAACCTATTGAATGCAAGTATTTCCTGACTTTTTCTTGTGCATTTTGTGGAGATAATATAAGTTGTTTTGCAGCTCTAACAATATCCAGATTTTTATCTAATATAGTTTTAATAAGATGTCCACCCATACCAGCTATTATAATAGTATCAATATTATCTTCTTTTATTATATTAGAAAGCCCATCGCTTTGGCGAATGTCGATATTTTTAATATTACCTATATATTTTTTTGCTCTTTCTAATGGTTTTAAATTTATATCGCAAGCAATTACAAAACTTGCAATGTTTTTTTCTATAAGATATTTTGGGATAATCCCATGGTCAGTCCCAATATCTGCAACTCTACTCATAGGGATTACTAATTTTGATATTTCTAATAATCTTCTTGTCATTATTCCTCTTTCTAAAAAAAAAGAAGTTGTTAAACAACTTCTTTTATTCCAAATAATCTCTTAATTTTTTACTTCTACTTGGGTGGCGAAGTTTTCTTAGAGCTTTTGCTTCGATTTGTCTAATTCGTTCACGTGTTACATTAAATTCACGACCAACTTCTTCAAGTGTTCTTGCTCGACCGTCATCAAGACCAAATCTAAGTTTTAATACTTTTTGTTCTCTATCAGTTAAAGTGTCTAGTACTTCAATTAACTGTTCTTTTAAAAGTGTAAAAGCCGCTGCTTCAGCAGGAGCAGGAGCATCTTCATCTGCAAGAAAATCCCCTAGATTAGTATCTTCTTCTTCTCCTATGGGAGTTTCGAGAGCTACTGGCTCTTGAGATATTTTCATAATTTCACGAACTTTATTAACACTAAGTTCCATTTCTTTAGCAATTTCTTCGGGTTGTGGGTCTCTTCCTAATTCTTGTAATAGCTGACGTTGAATTCTCATTAACTTATTTATGGTTTCTACCATATGAACAGGAATACGAATGGTTCTAGCTTGGTCGGCGATTGCTCTTGTAATTGCTTGTCTAATCCACCAAGTTGCATAGGTACTAAACTTATAGCCCTTTGTATAATCAAACTTTTCAACAGCTTTAATTAATCCCAAATTTCCTTCTTGAATTAAATCTAAAAATAACATTCCTCGACCGACATATCTTTTGGCAATACTAACAACCAATCTCAAATTTGCCTCTGCAAGACGTTTTCTCGCTTCTTCGTCTCCTGATTCCATTCGTTTGGCGAGTTTAATTTCATCATCTGCCGAAAGCAGCGGAACTTTGCCAATCTCTTTAAGATACATTCTTACTGGATCATCAATACTTACTCCTTCTGGCAAAGTAAAATCTATAATATCTTCATTTGGGTTTTCACCTTCAACATTAGATAGCTCACCTATAATATCAATGCTCTGAGCTTCTAAAAATTCATAAACCTGCTCTATTTTTGTAGGTTCTAATTCTAAGTCTAAAAATGCATCCGTTATATCTTTTTGCTCTAATACTCCATTCTTATCCTTAGCTAACACTAAAAGTTGGTCTAGTCTAATCTTAAATGTCATTTTTTGTTGCTGTTGTAGTTCATCTTTCAATATTCTCATTCCTTTCATCGTCTACTATTTTAACCATTTTTTGGAATAATATTCAATTTCTGTGTTTCAAATTTTCGTTTAATCAAATTATTGAATTTTTCGGGGTTAATATCTGAGTATATTAGTTTCTTGTAATAAGATAAATTAAGGCCTTTAGTAAATTGCTTAATCATCTTATATACCACTGGAAACTCTATGTTTTGCATATTTTCATTAATTATAATGGAGGAGATAATTTTTTGTTCTTCTATACTATAATAATTTTTTGTATCAATTGATTCTTTATTAAATAAATTTATAGCTATATTCTGTTTTATTCCTTTGGTAAATAACTCTGGAAATAAATATTGCGATATTTCATTATATAAATTAGGATTATGATATAGCACGGATAATAAATTAACTTCAAGATCAACTTTTTTTGAATGGTTTTCATAGACAATTTTATTATCTTTAGTGTTAATAATTTTCTTTTTAATTTCAGACTCTATTGCCTTTTTATCTATAGTAAATCTTAATGAAATTTCATCAATATAAAGCTGTTGCTCAATAGAGCTTGACAAATTAGCAATAATTTCAGCTGTTTGTTCTAAAAATTTTACTTTTTCAGGTAAATTATTCAAATTATACAGATTTTGAATTTTACTTATTTGGTACCATACATCACTTTTGGCATTTAATAACATATTTTTTAACTTGTGAGAACCAAAATTTGTTAAAAATTCATCAGGATCTTTTGCATTTTTAAGTTCTAAAACTTTTACACTAAAATCATTATCTTTTAGTATCTTAATAGCTTTTAAAGTAGCTTTTTGTCCTGCATTATCATTATCATAGAGTATTACTATGTCTTTGGTATATCTTTTTAAAAGTTTAGCTTGCCCATCGGTGAATGCAGTTCCTAAAGAGGCAACAGTATTTGTAAATCCATTTATATGCATAGCCACAACATCCATATATCCTTCTACCAGAATATAATAATCATGATTTGCATTTTTTGCTAAATTTAATCCATATAAAGTATTACTTTTGTGAAAAATTGGATTTTCAGCAGAGTTAAGATACTTTGGCTTTTCATCTCCAAATACTCTACCACCAAAAGCAACAACCTTTTTTGTAGGACTAATAATTGGAAACATTAATCTATTTATAAATCTATCATAAATTTTTCCGTTAAGAGCTCTAATACAAAGACCACTTTCTATCAAAATTTCGTCTGTAACATCTTCTTTGCTCAGATATTTATATAATGCAGTATAAGAATTAGGTGAAAACCCAAGACCAAAAAGCCTTATAGTTTGTTCAGTGAGCTCTCTATTTTTAAGATATTCTTTGACGTAATCAGGAGCATTTCTTGTTAAATTATAATAATAAAAACGTGCTGCTTTTTTATAAAGCTCAAAAATAATATCTTTTTTTAATAAAACTTCACGATTATTGTATTTTTTGTTATTATCATATTCAAGAGGAATATTAGCTTTTGTAGCAAGTTCCTCAATTGTTTCCATGAAAGATAAGTTTTCTTTTTCCATCATAAATGTTATTACATTTCCACCTACCCCACAACCAAAACAATGATACATTTGCTGCTCTTCGCTAACCGAAAAAGAAGGAGTTTTTTCATTATGAAAAGGACATCTGCCTATATAAGAGCGTCCTTTTTGTACCAAATTAGTATACTCAGAAATAATAGATATAATGTCACTTTGGGTTCTGACTTTTTCAATAAAATCTTCCGCAAAATACATATGTTCTCTTAAACCTTTCTAACGTAATCATATATTTTTCGTTCATATATTTAATATGTCAAATTTCCTCTTTTTTTCTCTTATATAGTATTGACAACTAAAAAGAAAAATATAATAATACTTTAATTTTTTTATATATTTATGTAAATCTAAAATGATGTTCTTTTTATATATATTTATAAATCGTCCTTAATATTCTTTTTTCTTAAAAAAAAGAACACAAATTATTTGTGTTCTTTAATATCCGTATCTTTACATATGGTCATCAAAAAAATATTTGAAATTTTTTAACCTAAAGTTATTGCTGCTTGTGCAGCTGCAAGTCTTGCAATAGGAACTCTAAATGGTGAACAAGACACATAATTTAAGCCTACTTTCTGACAGAATTCGATTGTAGAAGGATCTCCGCCATGTTCTCCACAAATTCCCAGTTTAATATTTGGTCTTGTTTTTTTGCCTTTTTCTACTGCAATTTTAACAAGCTCACCAACGCCAGCTTGGTCAAGTTTTGCAAATGGGTCAGACTCATAAATACCTTTAGCGTAATAATCTTCAAGGAATTTACCGGCATCATCACGAGAAAATCCAAATGTCATCTGAGTTAAGTCATTTGTACCAAATGAGAAGAAAGCAGCTTCCTCAGCAATTTGATCCGCAAGAAGAGCAGCTCTTGGAATTTCAATCATAGTACCAATTAAATAATCAAGTTGAACTCCAGATTTAGCAATTACATCATCTGCTGCTTTAGTTATAATATCTTTAACAAATTGAAGTTCTTTTTTATCTCCAACTAGTGGAATCATAATTTCTGGCACAATGTTATAACCTTTAGATTTCTTAACTTCAATTGCAGCTTCAATAATAGCTCTTGCTTGCATATCTGCAATTTCTGGATAAGAAACAGATAATCTACAACCACGGTGACCCATCATAGGATTAAATTCGTGAAGACTATCAATAGTAGCTTTCAAATCATCATAACTTTCATTTAGCTCTTTTGCAATTTCTTCAATATCAGCTTTTTCTTGAGGTAAAAATTCGTGTAAAGGTGGGTCAAGAAGTCTAACTGTTACTGGTCTTTCACCCATAGCTTCATAAATTCCTATAAAGTCGCCTCTTTGTAATGGTAATAAATCAGCAAGAGCAACTTTTCTTTCATCCTGTTCTTTAGCTACAATCATTTTTCTAACTTTTTTAATTCTATCTTCTTCAAAGAACATATGCTCTGTACGACAAAGACCAATTCCTTCTGCTCCAAATTCAACAGCTTTTTTAGCATCAGCTGGTGTATCTGCATTTGTTCTAACTTTCATAGTTCTATAAGAGTCAGCCCATTTCATGAATTTGTCAAAGTCACCACTAATTTCTGCTTCCACTGTTTTGATTTGCTCACCATAAATATTTCCTGTTGAACCATCAAGAGAAATATAGTCGCCTTCTTTATAAGTTTTGCCATCTAATGTGAAAGATTTATCTTCCTCATTAATCTTGATTTCTCCACAACCTGATACACAACAAGTACCCATACCACGTGCAACAACAGCAGCATGACTTGTCATTCCACCACGTACAGTTAAAATACCTTTTGATGCATGCATACCTTCGATATCTTCAGGAGAAGTTTCAAGTCTTGTTAAGATAACAGCTTCTCCTCTTGCAGCAGCTTCTTTAGCGTCTTCAGCGGTAAAATAAATTTTACCTGTTGCAGCTCCTGGAGATGCAGGAAGTCCTTTTCCAATAGGTTTTGAAGATTTTAGAGCTTCAGGATCAAAAGTTGGGTGTAGAAGTTGATCTAATTGTTTTGGTTCAACACGAAGAACAGCTTCTTTTTCAGTAATCATACCTTCTTTAACAAGTTCAACAGCAATTTTTAAAGCAGAAGCTGCTGTTCTTTTCCCATTTCTTGTTTGTAAGAAATAAAGTGTTCCATCTTCTACTGTAAATTCCATATCTTGCATATCTTTGTAATGCTTTTCAAGTCTATCTGCAATTTCCATAAATTCTTTATAAACTTCTGGCATATCTTGCTCAAGATGACTAATAGGTTGTGGTGTTCTAACACCTGCAACAACATCTTCGCCTTGTGCATTAATTAGATATTCTCCATATATTAGACTTTCACCTGTTGAAGGATTTCTTGTAAATGCAACACCTGTTCCTGAAGTATCACCCATATTACCAAATACCATCATTTGAACATTTACAGCAGTTCCCCAGTTAGAAGGTATATCATTCATTCTTCTATAAGCAATTGCACGTGAATTCATCCAAGATCTAAAAACTGCTTTAACAGCTTCTAATAATTGAACTTTTGGATCTTGAGGGAAATCTTGTCCAAGTTCTTTTTTATAGAATGCTTTAAATTTTTCTACCATTTCTTTTAAGTCATTAGCATCAAGTTCTGTGTCAAGCTTTACACCTTTAGCTTCTTTTAGCTCATCAATGATAACTTCAAAACGAGATTTAGGTAGCTCCATAACAACATCTGAAAACATTTGAATAAATCTTCTATATGAGTCATAAGCAAATCTAGGATTACCTGTTTTAGTGGCAAGACCTTCTACTGCAACATCTGTAAGCCCAAGATTTAAAACTGTGTCCATCATACCAGGCATAGAAATTCTAGCACCAGAGCGAACAGAAACTAGTAACGGATTTTGAGTATCACCAAATTTTTTGCCTGAAATTTCTTCTAATTGTTTTAAAGAATCTTCAATTTGAGCAATTATTTCATCAGACAATTTTTTGTCATTATCATAATATTCTGTACAAGCTTCTGTTGTAACAATAAATCCTTGTGGAATAGGAAGACCAAGTTTAGTCATTTCGCAAAGATTTGCTCCTTTTCCTCCTAGGAGATTTTTATTCATATCTCCTTCTTTAAACATATAGACCCATTTGTGTGCCATTTATAATACCTCCAATAAAAATTTTTTCTTATTTTATTATACTAATAAATTATTTAATTTGTATAGGGTGCTAAAAAACGATTTTTTCGGTAATATATTCTAATATATCATTTATTTTAACTCTTTCTTGTTTCATTGAATCACGTTCTCTAATTGTAACTGAATAATCATTTTTAGACTCAAAGTCATAAGTTATACAAAACGGAGTTCCTATTTCATCTTGTCTACGGTATCTTTTACCAATAGAACCTGCTTCATCATATTCCATATTAAAATGTCTTGAAAGAGCATGAAAAATATCTAATGCTTCTGCTGATAATTTTTTTGAAAGTGGAAGAATTGCTGCTTTAACAGGAGCAATTGCAGGATGGAATTTAAATATATTTCTTGTATCTCCATCTTCAAGCTCTTCTTCACAATATGCCTCACAAATGAAAGCTAAAGTGACTCTATCTGCTCCAAGAGAAGGCTCAATACAATAAGGAATGTACTTTTCATTAGTATTCGGATCAAAATAATTCATATCCTCACCTGAATGCTCCATGTGTTGCTTTAAATCATAGTCTGTGCGACTTGCAATGCCCCAAAGCTCACCCCAACCAAATGGGAATTTAAATTCAATATCACTTGTTGCATTACTATAATGAGATAGTTCTTCTTTTGAGTGGTCACGCATACGAATGCTATTTTCATTTATGCCCAAGTCTAAAAGCCAATTTTTACAAGCATCTTTTAGATTATTAAACCATTCAATTTCTGTCCCTGGTTTGCAGAAAAATTCAAGCTCCATTTGCTCAAATTCACGAGTTCTAAAAATAAAATTACCTGGTGTAATCTCATTTCTAAATGATTTACCAATTTGACCTATACCAAACGGAATTTTTTTACGTGAAGTTCTTTGTACATTTTTAAAATTTACAAAAATTCCTTGAGCAGTTTCTGGTCGAAGATAAACTGTATTTTTTGAATCTTCTGTAACTCCTTGAAAAGTCTTAAACATTAAATTAAATTGTCTAATATCTGTAAAATTATGAGCATGACAAGATGGACACTCTATATTATGTTCTTTTATATAATCTTGCATTTTTTCATTTGACCAACCGTCAACAATCTCTTCTTGATTATGCTCTTTCATATAATCTTCTATTATTTTATCTGCTCTAAATCTTTCCTTGCAAGATTTACAATCCATAAGTGGATCAGAAAAACCACCTAAATGACCTGAAGCAACCCAAACATTTGGATTCATTAATATGGCACAATCTACACCAACATTTAATGGATTTTCTTGAATAAATTTTTTCCACCAAACTTTTTTTATATTATTTTTAAGCTCTACTCCCAATGGACCGTAATCCCAAGTATTTGCAAGTCCACCATATATTTCAGAACCTGGATATACAAATCCTCTTGATTTTGCTATTGCAACTATTTCTTGCATTGTTTTTTCCAATATTACACCTCCATAAACAAAGAAAAAAAAGACCTTTTGTCATAGACAAAAAATCTTTTCGTCTTATATTAAATTTATCAAAGCCTACAAACAATGTCAAGGATAGTAAATGATTAATTCAATCATGCCAGCATCAACAGAATTTTCTAAAGAGGGAATTTGCTCAAACTTATCCTGATTATTAGAGAGATATTCTATTAATATCTTATAATCTAATTCACTTTCAAGTATATAATGTAAATTATTATCTGTGCTTATATCTGCATAATTTAAATTTTTGTCATCTAATTCAACTCTTATAGTATCTACGAGCTCTTTACTTTTTGCATTTAGCTCTATCATAAAACTGACAGGCTGTCCAAGAGGTGCTTGCTCCATAATCATTATATTTTGTGGTTGTGGTAAATTTTGTAAACTATTTATATCCTGTATTTTTGATTTAGAACTATTTAAAAATACACTTGTGCTAATCATAAAAATTAATAAAAAACTAGCTACCGTAGCATAATATTTAATAGATTTGTTTTTTTTAGGGGTTATTTTATTCATAAGTTCATTATGAAAATTTTCAGGTAATGTTATTTCTTCTAAATTAGATAATTGTTCTTTAATTTCCAATAAAGCTTGTAAATCGCTTTGACAATTTTCACAAACTTGTATATGTTCTTTTACTTTTAATCTTTGAGATAAATCTAGTTCATCGTCTATATATAGAGATAACTGCTCAAAATCACATTGCATTATAACCCCTCCTTCCTATTATTATGACGCCAGAAACTTTGAAAAGGTTCCTTATCTTGTTGTAAAATATTTTTAAGAGCATTTCTAGCACGAGATAATCTTGATTTTACAGTTCCAAGAGAAATATTTTGTTTTGTAGCAATTTCATCATAACTTAGATTATTTATATCTTTCATTATAATAATTTCACTTTGCTCTTTTTTTAGCTCATCTAAAGCAAGTTTTAACACTCTAAGTCGTTCAGCATCTTCCACTTGTTTTTCAATATTAATTTTTGTATCTTCAAGTTCTAATACCCACTCTTCATTTTGATTAATAGAAACTACTTTTCTATTTTTATTTTTTCTAAGTATATCAAGACACTGATTTGTTGCAATTCTATAAATCCAAGTACTAAATTTTGATTTCTCTTCAAATTTATTAATTTGTTTCCAAATTTTAATA
>LJHE01000019.1 GCA_001983555.1 Candidatus Epulonipiscioides gigas | reverse complement strand
GTATTAATGAAGTAGCAAACGGAAACTTTAAATCTAAAGTTAAAGTAACAAGTAAATTACGTTATTTTAATACAATGGCTACTAGCTTTAATAAAATGTTAGATGAGCTAAATAGTAATGAGATACTTAAAGTAGATTTTATAAATAATTTTTCGCATGAGTTTAAAACGCCCATTAATTCTATACAAGGATTTGCTAAACATATGAAAAATTCTGATTTATCGGATGAAATGAGAAATGAATATATTGATATAATAATATGTGAGAGCCAAAGACTTACAGCTCTGGCTAATAATGTACTTAATCTATCTAAAGTAGAGCATCAAGCTATTTTAAATAATAAAGTTAATTTTAATATTTCGGAACAAATTAGAGAAGTAATAATACTTCTCTACGAAAAATGCATCGAAAAAAATATTGAAATAATATTTGATGCAGAAGAGCTCTTCTACATTGGAGATAAAGAACTTATCAAACAAGTTTGGATAAATTTGCTCGATAATGCTTTAAAATTTTGCTACGAGAATACACCAATCCAAATTAAGATTTCAGAGAAACAAAATAAATTGCACATAAGTTTTTCTAACTATGGAGATATATTATCCGAAATGGATCGCAAACATATATTTGATAAATTTTATCTATCTAATTCAACAGGCAATGGATTAGGATTAACTATTGCAAAAAAAATTATTATGCTTCATAAAGGAAATATATATTTATCTGATAAACATAAAGATAAAATTATATTTGAGATATTTCTGCCGATAAAACCCTAATTTTATCTAAAAGTTTTTGATGTGTTTTAAGCCTTAAAAATCCTTTATAAAATGTCTTTTAAAAATAAAGCTACGTCTTTAGAAATATTGTTTTCAATAGCTATAAGCAAATTGTTTGTTGTTGCTATTTCTAATTTTACAAACTGCTGTATAATTTGTTTTACTATTTCTTCTCCATATTTTAAATATACTTTATATAATATAACAGCTGACCTAATATGAACATCTTGAGGTCTACTGCCATCAGCTGTTTTTACTCCTCCAATATTAATGCTCTCTTTTAGTTTTGGCTCTATTTTATTAATAAACATGTCTTTTTGATATTTTAGAGCATATAAAATCCATGCCCATTCTGCAGTTCCTTCATTTAACCAATCTTCCCAACAAAAAACATCTGCTTCTTTGCACCATTCATGTGCCAATTCATGTCCTAGAAACCATAATATATTGAATTGGTCTTCTCCTAACACACTTGTTACTAATAAATCTTTTCTTTTATATGCTCCATAATCATTAAGAGCAGGAGATAAACAAGCTATATCCATCACATTTATATTAATTTCTGGGAATAGCTCCTTCTGATAAAAGTTTAAAATATGTGTATATGCCTCTTTTAGTTCATTAGCACTTTGAGCTATACTTTCATCTATATAGAAAACATTGAAATATTCATTTGATACTATTTTTAAAACATCTTTTCTATATGCAATAATATTATATGGATCAAATCCTTGATTACCATACTTCCAAACTTTATTTTCCTTATCATAAACTCCCTTTACAACAAAGAAATTTTCGCAGTCATGTATTATTATTTCCTCATTTAATATATCTTGATGAGATAATTCTTGAGGATACCATGACGTATAAAAACTTAAAACTTTTATTTGCTCAGTAATGCCTACACCCTCATCATCACCAAATATAGCAACTGTTCCTGAATACTCTAGCTCGATTTTATTAATATCATTTTCACTTTCTATAACCATTTTTTTACATGTAGATCTAAAAAGTGGATTTATCTTTTCGACTACTTTAAAATTTACATCTATATTGTTACATTTTGTTTTATGAATTTCCAAGTTATCATTTAATAAAAATTCAAATTTGTTTGTTTTTACTTCTCCTAAATCAATCAATACTTTACAATAAAAGTTATTTTCAGTAAATCTTAAATCAATTTTCATTTTATTTATATCCTTTCAATTATTCGTTTGCGTGCTCAAATGATTTAGTTAATTTACTTCTATATTATATCTAAAA
Source organism: Candidatus Epulonipiscioides gigas (assembly GCA_001983555.1). Lineage (GTDB taxonomy): Bacteria > Bacillota > Clostridia > Lachnospirales > Cellulosilyticaceae > Epulonipiscioides > Epulonipiscioides gigas. The sequence goes on along the minus strand of LJHE01000019.1, from coordinate 29,237 downwards.
AAATAATTTAAGCAATATCTATTAGATAGAGCTCTCCTTGACATTGACTATATGAAAATATATTATAATGAGCAATATATTATGATAAAAAAATGATTAACTAGCTGTCATATGGTTGGGAGATGTATATGAATACTATTTTGATAATAGAAGATGATAAAATATTAAGTGATGGTATTAAAATTGCTTTAGAAAATACTAAAGATAAGCAAATATATCAAGCTACAACTATAGAAAAAGGGAAAAAAATATTAAATAAATATAAGATCGATTTAATTATATTAGATATAAATTTACCTGATGGAAATGGTCTGGATTTATTAGAAGAAATAAAAAATGTAAATAAACATATTCTTGTGATTATGCTCACAGTAAATGATTTGGAAACAGATGTAGTCACAGGTCTTGAAAATGGAGCTGATGATTATATAACAAAGCCATTTAGTCTTGCAATATTACGAGCTAGAGTAAATACACAACTAAAAAGAATTAGTGTATTTATTCAAAATGATTTTAATTTTAACTTTGAAAAAATGGAATTTTATGTACAAAATCAGAAAATTGAATTATCTAAAATAGAGCAAAAGGTATTAAAGTTATTAATAGATAACAAAGGACTCATATTGAAGCGTAAATATTTAATAAATAAAATTTGGGATTATGAGAATATGGATGCAAACACGCTTTCAGTACTTATAAAACGATTAAGAACTAAATTAAATAATGACAACTGTATACAAACTATTTATGGAATAGGTTATATGTGGGTAAATTAAATGTTTAAGGTAAATAAAATTTTAAATAAATTAAATAATATGCTCGATAGAGCTATCTCATCAGAAGATATTGAGACTACTTTTGATGAAAGTAAACTATCAAAAATAGAAAATAAATTTTACAATTATTTAAAATCAAAGCAAATTAAAGAGCAAAAAATATTTGATGATAAGCAACAATTAGATGCTCTTATTTCTGATATTTCTCATCAAACCAAAACTCCTCTTTCAAATATTTCATTATATTCTGGATTAATGTTGGAATGTTCATCTAATCAAGAACTAGAGCAATATACTAATTTATTAATAAAACAATCTGAAAGATTAGAATTTTTAGTTAACTTTTTAGTTAAAATGTCAAGAATTGAAAATGGAATTATACAACCAAAACCCATAGCTCAAAGTGTTAATTTATTATTGCAACATTTAAAACAAAGTTTTTCAGATATAAATGTAGATGATAGCTCAGATGTGATATTATATTATGATTTAAAGTGGACGAGCGAAGCCATAGTCAATATAATAGATAATGCCATAAAATATGGAGGCAAACAAATAAGCATTACTTGTGTTCCATATACAATGTTTTGTAAAATTGATATTACAGATGATGGTATAGGTATAGCAGAAAGTGAAATACCTAAAATATTTCAAAGATTTTACCGAAGTGAGCATACTAATAATATAGAAGGCTTAGGCATTGGATTATATATTTCAAGAGAAATTATTGCTCAGCAAAATGGTTATATTAAAGTAACTTCTAAGCTCGGAATAGGTTCAACATTTTCTGTTTTCTTAAAAATTAGATAAACTAGAACCTAATTCCTAGTTCTTAATTCAGTTGAAACTCCTACATCTAAAGCAGTGGTATTTATGTCATATGAGATAAAGCTTTTAATTTCCAAAAAATACATATTACAGAACTGTAAGAATTAGTGACAAAAAGCTTTTAAATGCTATAAAATTATATTGTTGGTTAACGAACAATATATTACAAAAGAGAGGGAAGTATAATGAATATATTAGAGACTAAAAACTTGAAAAAGATTTATGGAAAAGGAGCAACAGAAGTTAAAGCTCTTAGAGGAATAAATTTTTCAGTAAAAAGAGGCGAATTTGTTTCTATAGTTGGAACTTCTGGAAGCGGAAAATCCACACTACTTCATATGATTGGAGGGTTAGACAGACCAACAAGCGGTGAAGTGTATATTGATAACAAAAATATATCTGATTTAAAAGATGAGCAACTAACTATATTTCGTCGACGAAAAATAGGTTTTATATTTCAATCTTATAATTTAGTACCAACACTGAATGTATATGAAAATATTGTATTACCAATAGAGCTTGATGGAAATGAAGTTGATAAAAACTATATAAATGAAATTGTCAATTTATTAGGAATTAACAAAAAATTTAATAATTTACCTAATACTCTTTCGGGTGGACAACAACAGCGTGTGGCTATAGCTCGAGCATTAGCTTCAAAGCCAGCTATTATATTAGCAGATGAACCAACTGGAAATCTTGATAGTAAAACGACTCAAGATGTATTATCACTACTTAAAATAACAAGTGAAAAATTTCAACAAACTATTGTAATGATTACACATAATGAGGAAGTAGCTCAGCTTGCAAATAGAATTATACGTATTGAAGATGGGCAAATTGTAGGTGAGAAATATGTACAATGTGAATAATAAAAAAATTATAAATAAATTAGCTATTCGAACTTTTAAGGCTAACAAAATTAGAAATATTGTGGCTATTATTGCTATTGCTATGACAACATTGCTGTTTACCAGTACATTAGCAATATGTGCTGTTGCTCATTATTCTATAGAGCAATCTGCACTTAGAATAACAGGTAGCTATGCTCATGGTTCCATTGATCATATTAATTATGACGATATAGAGCTTATGAAAGAACATGAGTTAATAAAAGAATGTAGTGTTTCGAGACTTCTTGGATTAATGAGTCAAGATAAGTTTGAAAAATATGTAACTGGTCTTTGGTATGTAGATGCAAATGAAGCTAAGTTTAAATTTACAGATTTCATAGAAGGTAATTTACCTAAAGAAGATACAAACGAAATAGCCTGTGACATAAATGTATTAAAGCTTTTAGGATATGAACCAATAATTGGAAATGAAATTACTTTAACATATGAATTAGATAATGTTCAAATTACTGATACTTTTATTTTAAGCGGCTATTTTGAGCCTGTTTTGTTAGATGAAGGCACAGTATATTTATCAAAAACATATGTAGACAAAATTTTAGAAGAAAATCCCCCTTTTGAGCTATCACATATAGGAAGAATTAGTATGTCTATATTACTTAATGATAGTCAAAATATTTTAGAAGATATAAAAATAATTTCAAAAGATGCTAATTTACCTTTAATAGATGAAACAGTTAGATACACTGTTAATTGGGCATATTTATCAGAGCAATCTAATATATCTCCTATGACTATGTTATTGACCTTTGGATTATGTCTTATATTTGTATTGACGGGATATCTTATAATATTTAATATATTTAAAATTTCTGTAAGTAATGATATTAAATTTTATGGATTATTAAAAACCATTGGTGCCACTACTAAACAAATTCGTAAAATATTATATACACAAGCATTAATACTTGCATTAATTGGAATACCTATTGGTCTTAGCGGAGGATATTTAGCGGGTATTTTGATTGCTCCTATAATATTAAATACTTTGAATATAATGTCAACAGAGCTCACTATAAATATATGGATTTTTATTGGAAGCTCATTATTTGCACTTGTGACAGTAATTACTTCATGTAGAAAACCAGCAAAATTTGCAAGCAAAGTTTCTCCCATTGAAGCAGTTCGCTATACTGGAGCTAACACTGTAACTAAAGCTAAACGTAAAACGCGTAAGATAACTGTACTTAACTTAGCTCTTGCAAATATTTCAAGAAGCAAAACAAAAACTATAGTTGTTATAGCATCACTTTCTCTTTCGCTGTTAATATTACAATTTACTTTCATAGCTACAAATGGATTTGATATGAATAAATTTTTGAAACAATATGTTATAACAGATTTTTTAATAGGTAATTCACAGTATTTTAGTTTTTCCACAGATTTTAATGAAAATATAGCATTAAAGGATACAGATATTAATGCAATTAAGAAAATATCTGGTATAGAACAAGCGGGTATAGTGTATGGAGATATTTATTCAAATAATACTACACAAACAGTTAATGGTGAGCAACTTAATATACAACTATATGCTATGGACGAGTATGCTCTTGATAAGTTAGATGTTATTGAAGGTACTACTAAAAATGGTATAATATTAATAAATTCATATAATAATTTTACTGAAATAGGTGATATCGTAACAATAAATTATCCTATTGAAGTTGAAACTTTAGAAAATGAGTATGGGAATTATGAGATTGCAACGTCGTATAAAGATATATCATATACAGTTGTAGGAATTGCAGATATAGATTATAACTTAAGTTATAGATATTATGTTATGAATGAGGAAAGTTTTATATTACCATCAAATTTAATGCCTAAAGATATTGAAAACTTGGCACCCATGAATCTGTTACTTGATGTAGAAGAAAGCAAAATTTCAGAAATAGAAAATTTTTTAACAAAATATACTACAAATGAAAATCCAATGCTGAACTTTGAATCAAGACAAAAGCATATTGAAAAATTTATTGATCTAAAAAATATGTTTGTTATAACAGGAAGTTCACTTGGTGGCATAATTGGATTTATTGGAATATTAAATTTTGTTAATGTAATTTTAACTTCAATCATTACTAAAAAATTAGAATTTGCAACATTGCAAAGCATTGGAATGACAGGGAAACAACTTAAAACTATGCTTGTATGTGAAGGATTAACATATGTAATAATGACAATAATAATCACACTAGCACTTACAATAATTATTAATCCAGCTTTAAAGATAGTATTGAGCAACATATTTTGGTTCTTTACTGCTAAATTTACAGTAGTTCCACTTATAGTGATAACTCCAATATTAACATTTATTGGAATAATTACACCAATTATGCTTTATAAAATATTGAATAGACAATCTATTGTTGAGCGATTAAGAAACATTTAATAAAAAAAGAGCTATCATCTGGTAGCTCTAATAGTTCAATTTATTTTAGTTAAATAATTTTACCATAACTGCCTTTTGAGCATGCAATCTATTTTCTGCTTCTTCAAATATATATTTTGCATTATTTTCAAATACTTCTGCTGTAATTTCTTCTTCTCTATGAGCAGGCAAGCAATGCAACACTATATAATCTTGATGAGCACTGTTTAGTAGCTCTGTGGTTAGACAATATCCTTTAAACGCTTGTTCTCGTTGTTTTGTTTCGCTTTCTTGTCCCATACTAGTCCAAACATCTGTAACAATGACATCTGCATCCTTTACAGCTTCTTCTGGGTTGGTAGTCATATAGAACTTATCTCCATATTCTTTTGCAAATGCAAGTATACTCTCATCAGGCTCATATCCATTGGGGACAGCTATTGCAACATTCATACCTACTTTTAGAGCTCCGACAACTAAACTGTTACACATATTATTTCCATCGCCTACATAACAAAGTTTAAGTCCATCAAAATTGATTTTAAATTCTCGAATAGTCATAAGATCAGCCAAAACTTGACATGGATGAGAAAAATCTGTCAGTCCATTTATTACACTAAGTCCTGAATATTTAGCCAAATCTTCAACAGTTGATTGTTTAAATGTTCTAATCATTATACCATCTAAATACCTTCCGAGCACACGAGCAGTATCGATAAGTGGCTCACCACGTCCTATTTGTAAATCAGAGCTAGACAAAAATAATGGAGTTGCTCCAAGGTCAGTAATTCCTACCTCAAAAGAAATTCTTGTTCTGGTTGATGCTTTTTCAAAAATCATACCAATCTTTTGACCTTTTAATACTTCATGTGAAATACCATTCTTTTTTTCATATTTTAATTGGTCAGCAAGATCTAATATATCAATAATTTCTTCTTTAGATAAATCTAACATTTTAAATAAATTTTTCATTTTATAAAGCTCCTTCTAAAATTTTTACACAAATATCAATTTCAGTTTTTGATACAATAAGCGGAGGCAATAAACGTATAGTATTATTTCCAGCCGTTAAAACCAATAGATTTTGCTCCATACATTTATTTTTAATATCAATATTTATAAGTCCATCGAGCTCTATTCCAATCATAAGTCCCACACCTCTAACTTCTTTTATATGTGAGCTTTTAATTTGTTGCAATTTGTGAAGCAAATAGTTGCCATTTTCTTGCACATTATTTAGAAATTCATTATTCATAGAAGATACAACAACATTTGCAACACTACATGAAAGAGGATTTCCACCAAAAGTTGAAGCGTGGTCAGATGGACCAAATGTTAATTTACATTTTTCGCCTGAAATTATTGCTCCGATTGGAATACCACCACCAAGACCTTTAGCAAGAGTTACTATATCAGGAGCAATATCATATTTTAGAAACGCACAGAAAGCTCCACATCTGCCAACACCTGTTTGTACTTCATCTGCAATTAATAATATATCTTGCTCAGTACAAATTTTTGCTAACTCCTGAACAAATTCTAATTCAAGCGGAAGAACTCCGCCTTCACCTTGTACGAGCTCAATCATAATAGCACAAGTTTGACTTGATATTTTTTCCTTAACATCGTTTATATTATTAGCTTCAGCATAAATAAAGCCATCTGTAAATGGCATAAAATACTTATGAAATCTGTCTTGCCCTGTTGCTCTAAGAGTTGTAATGGTTCTTCCATGAAAAGAATTTTTGAGCGTAATAATCTCAAATCTACCTTCGCCATATTTGTCAAAACTATACTTTCTCGCGAGTTTAATTGCTCCTTCGTTGGCTTCAGCACCACTATTTGCAAAAAATACTGATTTAAGCCCAGTTTTATCAACAAGAGCATCAGCCAAAATTCTATCCTTCTGTGTATCATATAAATTTGATAAATGCATTAGATTTGCTCCTGACAACAGAGCTTGTGCAATTTGTGGATTATTATATCCAAGCGAATTTACACCTATTCCACTTGTAAAATCTAAATATTTTTCATTGTTATCTGTATAAACATAACAGCCTTCACCTTTAACAAAGGTAATATCAGGCTTTTGGTATGTGTTCATTAACATTTTGAGCATGCTCCTTTTAAAATATATCTTTAATATCAATTTCTAAATCTTCAAAAATTGTAGGTTTGATTATAGTATTGTATGCTTTAGCTTCTTCTATAGTTAAGTGTTCAAGCTCCCAATCTTCTAATAAATTGAAAATAGCAAGTAATTTATATTTATTATTATTTAAAACATATTGAGTAATTTCATTGCTTATGGGATCGACTATCCAATATTCTTTTACTCCAACACGTTCATATAATTCAAATTTTATAATTTTATCATCTGCTCGATTAGTTGACAATATTTCTATAATTAGCTGTGGCACACCATAATATCGTCCATTTTTAAATTTAGAGTGGTCACAAATAATACTTAAGTCAGGAATAATGTATGTTTCTAAATTATCTTCATCAATATGAACATTACCCCCCAAATAAATTTTACATTTTTTATCTTTTAGATAATTTTTAAATTCACTATATAAATTTCCTTGCACTTCATTGTGTTTAAAAGTAGGAGCAGGTGACATATAGTATATTTTTCCATCTATTTGCTCTTCTTTCCAATTTTCATAGTTCAAAGCATTTGACATAAAAATCTCCTCCTAATAAAATAAAGTTCCGCTTCCTTCATCTGATAAGAGCTCCAATAAAATTGAATGTTTAAGTGTACCTTTTTGAATAGTAGTTTGTTTTACCCCATTTCTAACTGCTAATGTACAACAATCAACTTTTGGTATCATTCCACCAGAAATTACACCTTCTTTTACTAAGCCTGGTACTTGAGATACTTTAATTTCCTTAATTAAGGTGCTTTCATCATCTTTATCTCGCATAACTCCTTTAACATCTGTGAGCAACATAAAGTGCTCAGCTTTCAAAATAATACTAAGTTTTGATGCAAAAAGGTCTGCATTAACATTCAAACTTCCTTCTTTAGAAAATGCAATTGATGAAACTACTGGAATATAATTTTTATCTAATAAATCATGAATTATAGTTGGATCTACCTTTGTAACTTCACCCACATTACCATATTTTTCAAGTTTTGTTGCTGTTGCTAAAGTTCCATCAAGACCGGATATACCAACAGCTTTTGCTCCAGATTTTCCAATTAAACTTACGAGCTCTTTATTTGTTTTTCCACATAAAACCATTTGAATATAGTCAATGTCTTCATCGTCTGTATAACGTAAACCATCGATAAACTTACTTTCTTTTCCTATTTTATTAAGCAATGCATTAATATCAGGGCCACCGCCATGTACTAAAACTACTTTTACGCCAACCATATTGAGCAAAACAATATCTGATACAATGGTTTCTTTTAGCTCTTGTGAGAGCATTGCGTTGCCACCATATTTTACGACAACAATTTTACCAATATATTTTTTTATATAAGGTAGAGCTTCTGTTAAAATTTGTGCTTTATCCATTTTTATCTCCGTTCTAATATTTAACTACGATAAGATGCATTTATATCAATATATTTTTCGGTTAAGTCACAACCAAATGCTGTTGCAGTTCCATTATTTTGATGCATATCAACTAATATTGTAATTTCACTTTCATTTAAAACATGAGTTGCTACAGATTCATCAAACATTACAGACGCGCCTTGCTCACATATTAGAATTTCACCATTTTTGCTAAGGAATTTTACGCTCACATTGTTTGGATCAAACTCAACATCTGCATATCCTAGAGCACATAAAATTCTACCCCAGTTTGCATCATTTCCATAAACAGCAGTTTTCACAAGACTAGATGCAGTAACAGCTTTGGCAAGTTTTTTAGCATCTTGGTCATTATTTGCTCCTATAATTTCTACGATTAAGAGCTTAGTTGCTCCTTCACCATCTTTAGCAATCATCTTTGCTAAAAATAGATTAACTTCCATAAGAGCATCTACAAAGGCTTTAAAATTTTCATTTTCTGTATCAATTAAATCATTACCTGCCTCACCATTTGCTATAATACTTACCATATCATTTGTGGAAGTATCACCATCAACGTCGACCATATTATAAGTTGGTTCAATAGTTTTTGTAAGAGCAAGTTGCAACATTTCAGTTGAAATATTTACATCAGTTGTGATAAAGGTAAGCATTGTAGCCATATTAGGAGCAATCATTCCAGAGCCTTTTGCTATAGCTCCAATTTTACATATTGTATTTTCAATTTCAAATTCTACAGCAACTTCTTTAAGGACAAGGTCGGTTGTCATAATTGCTTCTGCAGCCTCCACTGAACCATTTTCTGATACTGCAATTTTTGAAATTCCCTGAGAAATTTTGTCGATAGGTAATGTTTGCCCAATTACACCTGTGCTTGCAATTATTACATCTTCTTTATTAATGTTAAATTTATCTGCCACAAGTTGGCTCATTTTATTTGCGAGCTCAACGCCATCTTTATTACAAGTATTTGCATTTCCACTATTACAAATAACAAGTTTTGCTTTTCCATCTTGTAAGTGTTCTCGTGTAACAGTTATAGGAGCTCCAAAAACTTTATTTTGAGTATATACTGCAGCTGCTGTACATATTTTTTCAGAGATAATAACGGCTAAATCATTTTTTCTCGTATTCTTTCTAATTCCACAATGTGTTGCTCCCGCTTTAAATCCTTTTGGAGCAGTTACTCCGCCTTCAATAAACATTAATATTTTCCTTCTTTCATTCATTTATAATTTAAGTCCTAAAAATTCATCATTACCAGTTTTGATATTTAGACATTGCAGGCTAGAACCAGCAGCTCCCTTTCCAAGATTATCAAAAAGAGCATATAAATAAACTTCATTTTCATTACCTGTTACCAAAATATCAAGTGAATCAAGTCCTTCTTTATAAAATGGATTAATAAATCCATGCTCAATTGCTGGATGTAAATTAAACTCAGCAACATTTATAAGTTTATTATTTTTATAAAAATTTTTATAGGTATTTATAATATCTTGTGGAGCTTTATTTTTATCTCTTAAAGATAAAGGTATGCTAACACACATTCCAGAATAATTATCTGCAACCATTGGCATAAAAATTGGTTCATAATCTAGTTGAGCAAGTTGCTTCATTTCCTTCAAATGCTTATGTTTAAGTTCAAGTGCATAAGGACGTGGAAATTTATAACTTTTTGGGCGGTCAGCTCGCTCATAATCTTCTATCATTTTATTACCGCCACCACTATAACCTGTAATCGATGTACAAGAAATTATATCATTTGCTTTAATTATATTAGCTTCTCTAAGTGGAACAACAAGAGCTAAGAAACCACTTGCATGACAACCTGGATTTGCAATTCTATTCGAGCTTTCAATTTTTTCTTTATGACCTATTTCACTAAATCCATAGACCCAATCTTCATGTGTTCTAAATTCTGTTGAAGTGTCTATTAAAGGAACTTTTATAAATGGTGAAATTTCTTTTGTTGCTTCATTTGGTAAACAAGTTATAGCAATATCAGCATTATTTGCTGCATTAATTCTTGCTTCCAAATTTTTTCGGTCTTCAAAATTGAGCTCAATTATTTCATATTCTTTAAGTTCGCCTAGTCTTTGTTTAAGTGCTAAGCCAGTTGTACCATAACTTCCATCAATATATACTTTCATAAATTCAACTCCTTTTTGAATAATTATACATTATTACTGTATAAAAATCAACTGTTTAATTTTATAAAATAAGCCTTTTTTTTTTATTTATTTTAAGTTATACTAAAAAAATAATATTGAAAGGGGAAAACTACTAATGAAGCACATTTATTTAAATTTGAAAAGATTTGATATTTCACCAGAATTTGGCGGTGTAAATAGAATAGCTCCTATTAATAAATGGGGAGAAACTATTGTTAAAGAAACACAAAAGAAATTGAAAAAATATCAAGATACTGAATTTGTTATGTATATGCCAGAAGCTCATCTTATTGGTGCAACAAATGCACTTGATGAAGATGTTAATTTAGAAATAGGAGCTCAAAGCGTATATCGTGCAGATACAGCAGTTGGTGGAAATTTTGGAGCGTTTACAACAAATAGAACAGCAAATGTTGTTAAAGAAATTGGTGGAACCAGCGTAATTATTGGACACTGTGAAGAGCGAAATGATAAAATGGGTATTTTGGCAGAAGCGGGTGTTACTGGAAGCTCTGCAACTCAAGCAGTTAATAGAATTTTAAATGCGGAGATAAAAGAAGCTCAAAAATCTGGCTTAAAAGTGCTTTATTGTATTGGAGAAAAAGAAGAAGAGCTTGAAAATTGGGACAAAGTTTTAAAAGAGCAACTGGAAATAGGACTTGATGGAGTTGATAAAAGTAAAGTTGTTATTGCTTATGAACCAATTTGGAGCATAGGACCTGGTAAAACTCCAGCTGATAAACCATATATTACTAAAGTTGCTCAGTTTGTTAAAGCGACAACTGGTGGTATAGATGTTGTATATGGTGGTGGTCTAAAAAGTGACAATGCGAAAATGCTTGCAAGTATCCCTGAAATAGATGGTGGATTAATTGCTCTTACAAGATTTAGTGGTGAAATAGGCTTCTATCCAGAAGAATATTTAGAAATAATTGATTTGTATCTAAATTAAATTTTAATTTTTAAAGAGGAGATAATAAAATGAAAGTATCATTAGAGTATGGCCAAGGCTTAGTTGATGTAAATTTACCAGATAATGCAGATATTTTTATACCAGGAGTTACTGTACCAGATCCAGATCATATCCCAGAAGATAAAATTTATGAGGAAACTCTTAAAGCAATTAGAAATCCTCTTGGAATGGAGCCTTTAACAAAACTTGCAAATTCTGATTCAAAAGTTACAATTGTTTTTCCAGACAGAGTTAAAGGTGGCGAGCAAGAAACAGCTCATAGAAAAGTTTCAATCAAGCTTATATTAGAAGAGCTTTATAGTGTAGGTGTAAAAAAAGAAAATATCCTTCTTATTTGCTCTAATGGGCTTCATAGAAAGAATACAGAGCAAGAAATACGTGGTGTTTTAGGTGATGAACTTTATAATCAATTTGCTCCATATGGACAAATACTAAATCATGATAGTGAAGATTGGGAGCACTTAGTAGACCTTGGAACAACTGAAGCAGGCGACCCTGTAATTATGAATAAATATGTATATGATAGTGATGTTGCTATAATGATAGGACATACTCAAGGTAATCCATATGGTGGATATTCTGGTGGATATAAGCATTCTGCAACAGGTATTACTCATTGGCGTTCAATTGCATCTCACCATGTGCCAAAAGTTATGCACCGAGAAGACTTTACACCTGTAAACTCTAAATCATTAATGAGAAATAAATTTGATGCAATCAGTATGCATATGGAAGAATGTATGGGCAAGAAATTTTTCTGTGTTGATGCTGTATTAGACACAAAATCTCGTCAGATTGCTGTTCTTGCTGGAGCTCCTTCTGTTATGCAATCTGAATCTTGGAAAATTGCTGACAAAAGAACATATGTTCCTTGGGCAAAGAAAAAATATAATGTACTTGTTTTTGGTATGCCACAATTTTTCCACTATGGAGATGGAATGGGGACAAATCCTATTATGCTTATGCAAGCAATCTCTGCTCAAATAGTTAGACATAAGAGAGTACTTGCTGATAATTGCGTTGTAATTTGTACTTCAATATGTAACGGATTTTTAAATGAAGACCTTTGGCCATATTTAGTACCATTATATGATTTGTTCCAAAGAAATGAAATGCAAATTTTACCAGACTTAAATAGATATGGTGAATATTATGCAACAAATGAAGAATATATACGACAATATAGATATACAAATGCATTCCATCCATTCCATGGATTTTCAATGATTTCATCTGCTCATATTGCAGAGAAAAATACTGCTGCAATTTATCTATGTGGAGCAAAAGTACCTGGATATGCACGTGGAATGGGACTTAAAACTCGTGCCACTGTTGAAGATGCTCTTACAGATGCTAAAAAAATAGTTGGAGATAATCCAAATATTCTGGTATTACCACAAACATTTAAATGTAGTGCTGTTCATCTTATGATGGAAGGCGACAATCCAAATGTAAGTTCTAATTAAAATAAAGGGTCCCCCTTAATGGGGGATTTTTCGTTGCTATTGTTTTGTTTAGGAGGGCTAACTTTGGGAATTATAGTTTCATTTTCATATATTTTGATACTTCTTATATTATCTAAAATATTACCTTTTGCAAAAGAAGAATATTCAAGAAAATTTGTGCATATTTTGAGTTCTAACTGGTGGTTTATTTGTATAAAGTTTTTTGATAACATATATGAACCACTATTTATTACTTGTTCTTTTTTAATTGTAAATATAATAAATTATAAATACCCAATATTTATTAGTATTAAACGAACTGAAAATAATAGCTTGGGTGAAATATTTTATAGTATTGGCTTTATAATATTAGTATTAATAAGTTACACCATTGGAGATTTAAAAATTGGACTTTTAGGTTCACTTGTTATGGGCTATGCCGATGGATTGGCAGCCATTATTGGAACAAGTTTTCCGTATAAAAAATTTTATAATAATAAAACCTTATCTGGTTGTATAACTTTTTTTTGTGTGACAGCTATTATTTATCGTTTTATAACTTTAACAGCTCAAATAAATTTAGCTTATATAATAGAAATCATTCTAGTTAGTTTAATGTTAACTTTAATTGAATTTATGTCTAATAAAGGTATTGACAATATTTTTATTCCTATATTTAGTGCCATTTTTTATATGTTACTCGTATAATTTCGGACTTTTTAGTAATAATATTAGAAAAAGTGTTTAAAAATTTTCTAGGAGGAACAAATTATGAAACGTGTAATAAGTTTAATAGGTTTAATTGTAATGTTAGCTTTTCCTTTTTCTGTAAATGCTGCTGAACGTGATGATGCGGATACAACTACATCACAGACAGAAGAATTTGATTCAAGGAGCTATGTTTTAATGGAAGCTAGCAGTGGTTCTATATTAAAGGAAAAGAATAAAGATATTTCTGTCCCACCAGCGAGTATTACAAAAATTATGACTTTACTTCTTGTTTATGATGCAGTTAATGATGGAAAAATAAAATGGGAAGATTCTGTTACGGTATCTGAACATGCTGCAAGTATGGGAGGTTCTCAAGTATTTATGGAAGTTGGAGAACAACAAACTGTAAAAGATATGGTAAAATGTATTTCAATTTCATCTGCAAACGATGCAGCGGTTGCTATGGCAGAGCATATTGCTGGAAGTGAAACTGGTTTTGTTGATATGATGAATAAAAAAGCAGCAGAACTTGGAATGAAAAATACAGTTTTTAAAAATGCTTGTGGTTTAAACATAGAAGGACACGTTTCAAGTGCATATGATGTTGCATTAATGAGTCGTGAACTTATTACAAAACATCCAGATATTACAAAAACAAGCACAACTTGGATGGATACTATAATTCATAAGACAAGAAGAGGCGAAAGTGAGTTTGGGCTTACAAATACTAATAAAATGCTTAAATGGTATAATGGTATTACAGGACTCAAAACAGGATATACTCCAGAAGCAAAGTTTTGCGTTTCAGCTACGGCTAAAAGAGATGAGCTTGAGCTTATTGCAGTTGTATTAGGTGGATCAGATGGCAAAGCTCGGTTTAGAGAAGCTGGTGAGTTGCTTGATTATGGATTTTCAAATTTTGCCTTAAAAAAAGGTCCTCAAGTTGGTGAAATAATTGCTCAAGTTCCAGTGGAAAAAGGCACTAAAGAAACGATTGATGCTACAGTTGATAAAAAGCTCACATTTGTGGTGAGTAAAAATGGAAAAGAACAAAACTTTGAATATAAAATAGAGCCAACAGAAAATTTGATTGCTCCTATTTCTAAAGGTCAAAAAGTTGGTGAAGTTATTTGTTTATTAGGAGCAAATGAAGTCGGCAGAGCAGATATGGTTGCTAATGAAGATGTTGAAAAATCTGGAGTATTAAATAAGTTAAAAAAATTATTTTCTAAACAAGATAAAGAAAAAGTGCTAGATATTGAAAATAAAGATATAAAAGAAAACAAAGATAAAGATAAAAAACAAAATCAATAATTAATCTTAAGTATGTTATAGATAATTATAGTCTATGACATACTTTTTTCATCAAATGATACATTTAAAAATAATAGATATAAAATCTAGTGAAAAACTAGTGAAAAAAAAATAAAAATTAGGTATAATAGATGATGAAATTAGAATATAATTTTAAGAAATATACTTGTTGAGGAGACAATAAATGCATACACTAAATTTAAAACAAATTTTAATCCCTTATGCTCAAGCAGTGGAAGAACTTAAACTTAAATTTAAATCATTAAGACAAAGTTTTATAAAAAATGAAGAATACTCTCCCATTGAATTTGTAATAGGACGAGTAAAAAAAATTTCAAGTATTGTAGATAAGGCTAAAAGAAAAAATATACCATTTGAATTAATAGAAGAACATATTGAAGATATTGCAGGAATACGTATTATGTGTCAATTTGAAGAAGATATTAACACGGTTATAGCTTTAATTAGACAAAGACACCAAAAAGATTTATTTGTTATTAAAGAAAGAGATTACATAACAAATATGAAAGCAAGTGGCTATAGAAGTTATCACATAATTATTAAGTATCCTGTTCAAACGCCTACTGGCGAAAAACATATTTTAGCAGAAATTCAAATAAGGACACTAGCGATGAATTTTTGGGCTACAATAGAACATTCTCTTAGATATAAATACAAACAAAATATGCCAAAAGACATTCAAGAACGTTTAAATAAAGCTGCTCTTGCGGCATATAACTTAGATGAAGAAATGGCTCAAATCAGAGAAGAAGTTTTAAAATCCCAAAAAGGATTTACAGAAGAAGCTAATGTAATAGGCAATATATTTAATAATATACAAAATTTGGCTCAAACTAAAAGCTCTTGTAATATGAATAATATATACGAAACTTTTTGGAAACTATGGGAAGAAAATGATATAAATAAACTAAAAGAATTTGATAAAAATTTGACGTATTCTTTAAATGAAAAATAATTTTTTTTCCCCTTGTAAATTTTAAAAATTAGTATATAATATGTTTTATCAGCCTGCGTTGTACGATCCCTTGCTATTTTGAACCTACAACTTTGATTCGGGAGACTGATTATGCAAAAAATAATGCCGGGCCACAATCTAATTCGCTTTGCGCAGTGGAAGGCAGACATTCAAGCTAAGTCACCCACCTAGCTATGCTAGGGCGTCAAAATTGCAAGAACGTCTGGGCGGGTTAACGACTCCAAAAGGAGTCGTTTTTTTGTCTATATTGGTTTTTATTAAAAAATTGGCATTTTTTGTATATAACTCTAAAATTTGGGCAATAACTTATTTAGTACATAAGTGCTTAGTTTAAAATATTAGATAAAGGAGATTATATATGAGAATAGATAGGTTTTTAGCAATAGTTTCGTTATCAGTTGTATTATGCTTATTGTTTGCGTTATTTTGGTTAAATATAAAGGCATTTGCAAAACATACAAATTTGCTTTTAAAAGAAGAAGTAATACGTTTTCATATTCTTGCAAATAGTGATACAACTGAAGACCAATTAATAAAAGAGCATGTAAGAGATGCAGTGATTGGACATATGGAACCAATTTTAAGTAAAGCTAGTTCTGTTGAAGAAAGTCGGGAATTGTTAAATGAAAATATGAATTTAATGAAAGAGATTTCAGAAGATGTTATAAAACTTTGGGGAAAAGATTATGCCATTAACATAGAGCTCGCTGATACACCATTTCCAACCAAAAAATATGACAATGTTGTTTTTCCAACTGGAATATATGAGGCTTGTCGTATATTAATTGGAGAAGCTAATGGGCAAAACTGGTGGTGTGTTATGTATCCTCCACTTTGTTATTTAGATGTAGCAACTGGAGTTGTTCCGCTTAAAGAAAATGAGCTTAAAGAAAATCTCACAGATGAGCAATATGAAATAATAGCTTTTCAACAAGAAAAGCCGTATAAAATAGGTTTTAAATTACTAGAATGGTTTGAAGGGATGTTAGAATAAATGCAAAAAATTGGGACTCCAGAAGGGACAAAAACTGTCCTTTCTAAATATCCATTTATATTAAAAAAAAAGTATGGGCAAAATTTTCTAATAGATGCTCATGTACTTTCAAAAATTATTGAAGCTGCTAATATTACAAAAGATGATTGTGTACTTGAAATTGGACCTGGCATAGGTAGTGTGACAGAACAATTACTTGAGCATGCTGGTGAAGTCATCTCAGTTGAAATAGACAAAGAGCTTATTCCTATTTTAAATGACCAATTTTGTTTTTTTGATAATTTTACTTTAATAAATGAGGATTTTTTAAAATTAAATATAAAAAAAGTCTTAGAAAATAAGACAAATATTAAAGTTGTAGCTAATTTGCCTTATTATATTACTACACCAATTATTATGGCATTATTAGAGAGCGAATTACCATTTATTAATATAACTGTTATGGTTCAAAAAGAAGTGGCAGATCGTATAATAGCATTGCCAGGAACAAAAGAATATGGAGCTATTTCTGCTAGCATAGCATATTATGCTAAAACTCGCCTTGTTGCAAATGTTCCTATGCATTCGTTTATACCAAGACCAAGTATAAATTCAGCAGTAATAGAGCTTAGTTTGTATAAAACAGCTCCTGTTGAGTTAATAGATAAAGAAATTTTCTTTAAAGTAATTAAAGCTGCCTTTTCTCAAAGAAGAAAAACTATTTTAAATAGTTTGAGCAATAATTTTGATATTGAAAAGGATAAATTAAAGAAGATTTTAGAAATTTCAAAAATAGGCATAAATATTAGGGGTGAAACGCTAGGGACGAGTGAATTTGCAACTTTATCTAACTTGATTTGTTCTACGAAATAAACTCACTCATATATATGTAATATTAAGTGACTATTATGAAAAGGAGTGAGTTTATGTCCTTAAATACTTTTATCAATCTGGAAGGAAATATCATTGGATATTCTCAAAATGATAAACCTTTAACAGGTCATGTTACTATTGGTATGCCTGGGCGAGTAAAATTATATGTAGATAATTTAAAAGACGCTGAAACTAAGAATTATGTTTGCTATCTTATGAGTAAAACTAAAAATAAAGCTGTAAGATTGGGAGAAATTACTCCACCAAGTCAAAATAAGCAATCAACTTTTAAAATAGATTTAAAAAACATTGGTGGAAAAGGCCTAATGTGTCAAGATATTGATGGTGTTGCTGTTGTTATAGAGGGAGCAAGTGTTGGAAATACAGATATCATTCTTTCTGGATATGATGGCGCTACATATACTCCATCACCACTTTTACAACAGGCATTGCCAAAAGTAGCCTCATCTGCATATAGAAAACAACCTAAAGAAAATGAAAATCTTATGGGATCTGATGATACTATATATACTCCATCACCACTTTTACAACAACTTAAAGAAAATGGAAATCTCATAGGATCTGACGGTAGTATATATACTCCATCACCGCTTTTACAACCTAATGAAAATGAATCATCTATAAAAAGCGAAAATGAACTAAAAAAACCTGAAAATACTAAAGGATTTATGTTAGATGAGGATATACATGCTGCTATAAAGGAAGTTGATAAGGTATTAGGAATACAACCTGAGCAACAAGAAATATATCCTATCAAACAAAATATTAAAACAGATATACAAGAAATTGATAAATTATTAAGTTCAACCAATGTTGTGCAAGAAGCAGACAAAATCTTACAAGATGGATTAAATAAAAAAGAAGATTCTATACAAATATTAGATATGCGCAAAATGATAGAAGAAATAGTGGAACAAAGTTTGCATAATTTATTATTAAAAAGTGAACAAGAGCATACTTTTACTAAACAAATAATAGCTTTGATTAAAAAAACCATACAGGAAACTGAATGTAAAATAGCTGAACCCAACTCATCAAAAGAAAACGCTCTGGAAAACTCAGTCATAGAACCTAATTCAGATGAGCAAATTCTTGAAAAAATTCAAAAAATAATGCAACAAATACAATCTATGTCAGAGGCAAATAAAAATAAAGACATAAATTTAATATTTAATGAATTAATGAATCAAATTAAACACCTCAAAGATATGTTAGCTTCTAAACCCATGACTTTACCAAACGTTGATTCACAAACAGTATCTGCTCCAAATACAACAATACTAATACAACCAGTACCTATTTTTTCGCCAAAACCAACTGCTACTTCTAATGAAGATACAGAGGCTAATTCACAAATATCATTTACTATACCTTCATCAACATTAAAATCTGCAAAATTACCATCTACATCTGCAGATCATAATGAAAATTTAGAAAATATGCTTAATTTTATAGATTCGATAAAAACTTTGATATCACATTCGCCAGAAGTTGTAGAAAAAGATCCATTAATTCCAAAAGAAACTACTGCTCAAGAAGTAAACAATCCTATTAAATTAGAAGCTGCAATAAAGTTAATGAATCTATTATTATCAAGTACAATAGAAGAACCGCAAAAAACAAGCGAAAATAAATCAGATGAATTAGATAAATTAGATGATGTATCGGACTTAACACAAAATACTTCTGATACAACAAATTCAACACAAAGATCAGATTGCGGATGTGATAGCTCATATTCTCAAAATATGAATAATAATTTTAATGCTACTGCTGCTCTATCAATTTTAACCCAAATATTATCTAACAAAAAAACTCATGTTACAGAAGAAGAAATCAAAAAAATAAAATCAGCATCTAATTTAGAATTACCAAAAAATGATGAAGCTCAAAATTCTGAGCCAATAAATTTCAAAGAGGATAACGAACAAAAAGAACTAAAAGATAAATCTGCTCTATTATCTGAACTTTTGTTTGATAAACTAAATTGTAATCAAAAAGAAACTGTAGAACAGCTAATTAAATCTGGCTTTCAATCTGAAAAAGCAAATATTGAAAATAATTTAGAAAATTTTATCAAGAGAATAGAAGCATTTAAAAAGGCTCTTAATGACGCAGCTCTTAATCCTAAACCACAGACAGAGAAAAATACAGCACCTCAAGCACAAGAAAAAGTTATAGGTAAATATAATGAAAAAGAAGCGGATATAATCTCAAAACAAAATCTACCTGAATTAGAAGAAGTAATAGAAATACCAGTTGATGATTTATTATTAAAACAAGAAGCACCACAAATAGGTGATTCTAGTCAAAAAGATATTGATGCTCCTATAGTTTTTGATGAGAAAGAAATAGACGATTTAGATGATAATATAGAAATAGATTTAGATTCTACTATTAAATTAGAGGAAGCCATAAAAAATGATGCTAATGAACTAAAAGAACAAATAAATACTGAAATAGAAGATTTACAAGCTGTCAATGACTCTATTAAAACACAAGCTGATGAGGAACCTTTAAAAAAAAACATTAAAAAGTTAGAATGCAATGATACCGAAATTGAAGTAACGTTTATAGATATGATAGATGAAGGTGAACCTATTGATTTTGTAGAAAATTTTGATAGACTTAACGAGCTAATTAATAATAACATTACAAATAAACCATTTGGTAATAAACTTCCAGTAGATTGGGTGTATATTTCTCTTATGGATCTTAAATCTATCCCTCAAATTAGTGATGAATGGGCAAATCAGCTAAAAGTTGTAGAAGCTTATGAGAAATATGAACACTTTATATTAGGTAAAAAACACAATATAAATAAGTTTTATGTTGGAATTCCTGACCATTCAATAAGAAGTAAACGTGTTACTATTGATATTCAAAATGTGATAGAATTTGTATATTCTAAAACAAGCAAACAGAAATTTAACGGATATTGGATAGCTCATATATAGAAAACAAAAAGCTGCCACACTAAAATAAATTAGTGTGACAGCCTCTTTTATAATAGATAATATAATGCTTAGAAAGTTGTATTGTAATGTTTATTCAAAATTATTCTAATTCTTTCACCAATAATAACAGCAACTGCAACTAGTATAATATCTTTTATTAAAAATATACCGCTACCTGTTCCAGCTATTATGGCAGCTGTCCATGTCATATCTAAATAAAATTTTAATTGAATAGTTCCTAATATATAAGATAGTGCAACTCCAAGATATGCACCTATTAATGTTTTAATAGTATTATGATTTTTAGCAAAAGTTCCAATTATAAATACAGCAAATATAAATGAATATAAATATCCTCCTGTTGCACCAACAAGTTTACTGATACCACCACTGAAATTAGCGAATACAGGAACTCCTACTGCGCCAAGCAACGTATAAACTATAAGTGATAAAGTTGAAATATTACGTGGTAAAATTACACCAAGTAGAACAACTCCAAAAATTTGTAATGTCAATGGTACATTTGGTATAGGTATTGCCAATTGAGAAAAAACCGCCATAAGAGCAGCACCAAAACCTACCATTGTAATTTGCTTAGTAGATATGAAAACCCCCCCTTTTTTATATATATAAGAATTTTATCATGTTTATTTGTTTTTGACAACTTTTTTTAAAAGTTAAATTTTAACAATTAGTCTTTTGTTGTATCTTAAATAAAATATGCTATTATTATTCAAGCATATGAATATTATCAAATGGATAAAATTTAAATGCTCCAATTGATACTACATCGCCTTTATAAATAGGTCCAAAATATCTACTATCAGCACTATTTAACCTATTATCTCCCATAACAAAATAGTGATCTTGTGGTACTATATATGGAAATTGTATACTATAATTTAATGGATAGGTAGAAAATTGGTCTTTTAAATAAGGTTCATTATATAAAATGCCATCTATATAAACTTCACCATTAATTAAGTTTATTTCTTCGCCCGGTAGTCCTATAACTCTTTTAATCAAATTATCCTTTCCATTATAAAAAACTATAATTTCTCCACGCTCTGGACTTCTGTAATACGCAGTTACTTTATTAAGAGCTAAATGATCACCAATCATAATAGTTGGAATCATTGAACCTGTTGGAACAGTCGAATGCATAAATACAAATTGAGTAATAAGTATAGCGGCAAGTACTGCTAATAATAGCTCTTTAGTAACATCTAAAAATTGCTTCAATTTAATCAACATGTTTATTTTCCCTTCATAATAAAATTAAAATATATAATAGTAACTTTCATTTTACATCTTATTCAAGCCTTTTTCAAGCTTTTTTATTGGTCTTTAATTGTATTATTCCATTCTATTGTATAATTTATGTCAGTTTGTTTACCTATATTATTTATGTAGTTTTCTAATAATATTTTGACTCTATCTTGAGCATGGTTAAACAAAGTAGTATCAGCAATAACAGATTTTATCATATTTTGTTGAGCTTCATTAAATGTGCGAATTTGGTCATCAGCAGTTATATCTGCAGAATGTGGAGCTTTAAAAATAGAATCAGCTGAAAGAGATTTATCATCAATTCGGATTTCCAATACTTCAATATCTGGAAGTGTAACCATTACAAGATTATCTATAACTTCAAAATCTAATAGTGTTGCATTGATTCCTAATGTAACAATACCGTTATATTCAATCCAAAATTCTTTGTCTTTTTTCCACAGCCACATACCTTGAGCATCTTCTTGTTTATATGTTGCAATATTACTATAATAATAATCCATTACAGCTAATTCACAAATATTTTTCATGGAGGTTAAATTGAGCTCTATAGATTGATGTGTAGCTCCCAGTTCTGTTTCTGTTTCTGTTTCAATTTTAAATTCAAAATTTGTTTTTTCAAGGTTATCTGTGTTACTAACAGTTATTTTAGACATAAAATTATCAGTAAAAATAAATGTGATTATTGCTATTAAAATAAATAGTACTTTCAAAATTACACCTCCCAATTTATATCTAGGGTATAGTTTTTGTTTAATTGGTCAAAAAAAGGATTTATTAAAGCCATAATTATATTTACTGTATTTTCTTTTGCTAATTTATAAATTTGATTATTAACATCTTCTTTATTAAGTTCTTCTTCAAAGTCTTTAATACAAGCTTTATATGCTTCTATAGAAACTTTTTCTGTTTCAGTAGCTGGATTTTCAAAAATAAAGTCTAATGAGGTAATATCAATATTTGTACTTAAAACTTCTAGTTTAGGAAGAGTAAGAAGAAATTTTTTTTGATTGTGTATATCTTCTACAAGCTCTATGTTAATTTGTTCAAAATCTATTCCAATTTTTGTAGTTGCACTATATTTTACATGATAGTCAACAATTTCTTCGTCTGTTTGTCCAAAAACTTCCGCCCAAAAACCATCTTTTGTACTTTTGATAGTTGCTACATAATTATGTACAGATTTAAAAGTTGCTAGTGTTTTATTTACATTCAATATATGTTTTAAGGTTGAAGTTGTCAAAATTTCATCTTCAACTTCATTAACTTCATTTCGAGAATTATCTGCTTTTTCGCTTGTAGACATTATTTTTTCTGAGTTAATATTAGTTTTTACCGTAAATGTGGTTAAAATATAAAATATAATTCCTACTAATGGTGCCATAAAAACAAGCATAACAATATTTCTAATCAATTTCATATTACCTCCAATTTAATTTTATAGGCAATTCATCTCAATACTTAATAAGAGAATTATTGCCAATATATTTTTAACTACTTATTTTCTTTAAATATTGGAATATCTGGGCAAATACCAGCAATTTTTTGAATACTTCTTGGAATAGCATCTTTGGAATTTTTCCATGGTTCATCTGCATTAGAATAATCATTTTTATCTATAAACCATTCGACATCAGTTTGAATACGTTTCATTGATTCGAGCAATATAGTTTTACTTTGTTGATAAAATTCTTCTTTTTGTTTATCATTTAAATATAATGGAGCTTGATGAATAATTTCATTAAAATGAGGTAAACAAAATCCTAAACTGTCATTAAATAATTTTTTAAAATCATCACTAGTTGTAAGTAAATAAAAAAATGTTGATATATATCTATTTATATCTTTTTCTATTTTATCACATATAAAACATGAATTAATTTTATTATTCATAACTTCAGTTATAGTACTAGTTTGTGGAGCACTACCTTTTAATCTCTCTAAAAAAGATGATTTTGGTAGAATATTTTTATTTAATAATTTATCTAAACATTTATATAAACTTTTATAATGAGTTGATAAAATTAAACTAAGACCTAGCCTATTACCGTAATCATACAATTTTTTATAATGTTGACTACAAAATCCAAGTTTATCAGTTATATCTCTAAAATCTGATTGCATGTAGGAATTACCTAGGGTAAAACTTATAGCTTCTTGTTCTAGCTTGTTTTGAATAACACAAAAAGGACATTCTGTTTTTTCATTAAATGCTTCTGTTAATGGAATTGTATAAATTGTTTCTTTCATATTTATTCCTCTCTTTTTATGTAGTTTAAAATTATTTTATTTCTTGTTTTTCTAATTCTAAAATAGCTGCTAAATTCTCAACGAATAAAGGAACAGTATCTACAACGATATCAAAGTCATCTTGAACATTTCCAAAATTAACCAGTAAACTTTTAGGCGTTAAATGCAGACTATGCCTAAAATCGGTAATATAAATATCAGATATAATACTATCTTCTAAGCCATACATTTGCGTGCTAAATGCTAAATTAGTTTGTACATAATGATTTGGAAATAATGAATGTATACCTAATTCACCTGTGTGTTCATTAAGGCTTAATCCATTTACCAATGAAACATCAACTATTTCTTGTCCATGCATCATATAACTAGATGATTTTAATCCATCAGCAATACTAAGATCGATTATTACTTCAATAGACGGATTATAAGATAGTATTTTTTTTACTTCTTGAGCAATTAATTCGTATGCATCATATCTTGCAGGCTGATTTGTAATAATATGATGATATACTCCTACTCCGTAATCTTTTTCTAATAAATATTCTAATTCATAACCAATATCAATTATAGTTCCAGTAGTTCCTATTTTTGAGTTTAGATATTTTTTATTTGGATGTGAATAAATAATTAATATTTTAGGATCTTCTATCTTTCCTTTTAGGCTTAAGTTCTCTGTTAATACTTTATTGATATCTATCTGTAGTGTCCAATCTTGAGAAATATCGGAATCTAGTGTATAAATAATATCTTTAGCCAATATGGGAGTAATAATAAATATTGTAGATAATAGTCTAAAAATAAAAAAAATTTTCTTAAAATTCACTTTAATCCTCCTAAAAATTTATTAATTTCAAATAATCATCATATTGCATTTTATTTAAAATAATTCCAATTTATGTCTATAGTTTTAACTAAAACTATCAAGAATTCTCCCACCTCTATAGGTGGTGTGATAAATTGCTAAAATCTCTTAACTTTATAGACTAAATATAATCAGTTTATAGTTCAGGGTCGGGACGACCCGTAGAGCTTGCTAAATTACTGAACATTGGTTCGGATTACGCAAGAAGCCCTCACTTCTATAAGGAGGCCGCTGAAAAACTAAAAACCTGAACAAAATAATATTTTAAAATTATCAAATATGTTCAATTTTATCTTTAGCTACTGAATTTAGGTGTAAGCTCCAGATTTGTGTTTGCTCGATAGTCACACTTTTTAAAGGGGGAAAAGTGCCAAAGGCACAGTGGGGTTTAGGGAGAAGATTTCTTGATATCAAACGACTTTTTCAGTGCCACTCTATAAGTGGAGGTAGTTCACGAAAAAAAGATGTTAAAAACCTAATTTTTTTTGCATAAAAAAAGGAAAATTTGCACATAATAATTTTGGAAATTATTTTATTTTTTTCAAAGGAGAAAATTACGATGGCTAAAAACAAAAATAATCAGGCAAAGAAGAAAAGCAAAGTAAAAGAGCAAGTGCAAGATCAGAACCTGCTTGTAATGGAAGCAGCAGAAGAAATTACTCCATCTAAAAAGAAAAAAAATAAAAAATAATGCTAATAAAGAGAGCCTACCAAACGTTTGGTAAGCTCTTTTTTTAGTTAAAATTGCATTCCTAGTGTTGCTTGAACTTCTGGAGTTGGATAACTATCATTTGGTAATATTGGGTCAGTTTCAGGCTCTTGCTTACTTGCTATATAATCATCAAACTTTTTCATAGTAGCTTCATATGTGTCAAAAGTAATATCAGGCATTCCTGCTCCAGTTTCTAAGTCCATACCAGCTTCTTTAAATCCTTGTTTTACCGCTTCTTTCATTTCTTCCATTTTTTCAGGATCGCCACCTGTCATTTCTTCAGCAAATGTAAATAATCTATCAGCTACATTTTCAACAGAATAAGCTCCACCTTCTGCTATTGCAGCAGCAGCTCCTTCAGGAGTAGTAGCAAGTTCTGGTACAGCAGCTTCTAAACTACCGAAAACACTAGTCAAATTATCTTGCATTTGTTGGCTAAAAAGGTTATTTAGACCGCCTTCAGTACTAAGTTGACTTAAAATATATTGATTAGATTGATTATTAGCGCTCGCTTGTGTCATTTGAGAAATCCAAGAATTTTCTTGTTGTTCAAAACTATCTCGAAGTGCATTAATTTGTTCAGTAGATAAGCCTTTTGGTTGAGGTTTTTGATATGTTCCTGCAGATTTTTGTTCTGTACTTTTTTCGTAAGTTGCTGCTGGCTGTTCAGGTTTTACTTCTTTAGTAGCTTTAGGTTGAGCTTGTGTTTCTTGTTGTCTTTGTGCAATTCTAGCTTGATATTCTTGTCTGTTAGCTTGATTAATTTGATCATTATTAATTGTCAATGTAATTCCTCCTTAAAAATTGGTTTGTAATTTATATCGTCACAGAATTTACCAATCTTTAGGAAAATTTTAGAATTTTTATTCTTTTTTATAATATTAATATTTTCTTAATTATTTGATTTTTTTATATAAGAATAATAAAATTGCTCTACATTTTTAACAAAAGTATCAATATTATAATTATCTGCTATTTTTTTTGTTGCCTTACTCATTTCTTCTTTATTATTGTTATCAATAAATTGCTCTAGTTTTATATTGAATTCTTTTTCATTTTTAAATGAATATCCTGTAAGTCCTTCTATCATTAAATTATTTAAACATTCATCTTCTTTACATAAAATAGGGGTTCCACTTGCTAAAGCTTCTATATATGTTAATCCTTGTGTTTCACTTGTAGAGGCTGAAACAAATAAATCTGCCAATTGATAATATATAGGTATTTGTGTTGGAGATACCATACCAGTAAATTTTATTTTATCTTCTAAATTTAAAGAATCAACTAAATTTGCTAGATTATGTCTTTCTGGACCATCTCCTACTATGACAAAAGATATATTGTCATATTCTAATTTTTTCATATAATATATTAGCTCTGCAATATTTTTTTCTTTACCAATTCTACTTATAGAAACCAATATTAAATTATTATCTGGAATTTGCAAATTTTTTTTAATTTCTTTTATCTCAGATAATGGTATTATTTTTTTATATTTTTTAATAGAAATACCTGTGGGAATAATTTCTATAGGACAATCTACCCCATATTCTTTTAACATAGTATAAATTTTAAATGTCGGAGCAATTAAAGCCTTAATATTCTCTGATATATGAAATGTTATAAAAGTTGCAATTTTTTTTCCTATGTTAATATTATTAGTAAGATAATGAGTATAATCTTCATATTTAGTATGATAAGTGTGTACAATAGGAATATGAAGTTTTTTAGAAATTTTTTTAGCTATTCTAAAAGTACTAAATTCACTTTGAGTATGAATAATATCTGGATGCCAGTTCATTAATTTGTTAATTTCTTTTCTAGCAACGGCACTTTTCATTCTTACATCAGGATAAATTTTACCTATATCAATTGAACCTATATAATATATATCTCCTCTAGCATAAGAATACAGTGTTTGTGATAAAGTAACGATTTTTACTTCATGACCTAAATTTTTTAAGCCTTTTTCTAAATTTATTACAGATGTAACAACTCCATTTATAGATGGTTTATATGTGTCTGTTGCAATTAATATTTTCATAACTCGTTCTCCTTTCCTATAAATAGTATTACCATTTTATTTTTTTAATATCTATTGATTTTCTTACCAAAAACAGGTAAAATAAACTTATATTTTTTTACGGGAGGAACTTATGTCAGATAAAAAAAATTTTATATTACTATTTATTTTAGGTCTTCTTTTTATGTTGCTTTCTTATTTGATAAGAATTAGTACAGGCAGTGCATTTGCAGGATATGTTATCACTGGAGCAGTTATTATTTTATGCGTTGTATTTAGTATATATCGAAGAAGACATTTTGTAATTGCTCAAAATGCACATATAGCTTACACTAGAAAACAATTTGATACTGCTTATAACTTGTATGAAAAAGCTATTGCTCTTAATAAATGTCCTGAAGAAATTAAAGTTGTTTATGCTTACAAACTTTTAGTTCAAGGCCACAAAGCAACTGCGGAAAAACTAATAGCTAGTATTAATGAAGCACTTCTAAATAAAGAAGGAACTTTTAACTTAAAAGTTGTAAAAGGTATTTTATTATTTAAAAATGATGAGCTAAAACCAGCAATAGAACTATATGAAAGTTTAATCAAAGAAGATAGTTCACCACAACTTTATGAAATATTAGGCATTTTGCTCAACAATTATGAAGATTATGAAAAAGCAAGAGATTTTTCTAAAATGGCACTGGAAAAATATCCAGATAATAATATCATAAAAGAAAATCTTGCGACAAGTTATTTTTATTTATATGAGGACAAAAAAGCTAGAAAGCTTTATAAAGAATTAATGAATTTTGATGTTACTTATCCAGAACCATATTACTATTATGCACGAATTGCATTTTTAGATGAGCGATATAATCTTGCTCTAAAATATATTGAAATTGCTGAAACTAAAACTCCATCTTATCTATCTAATGTTACTATGGATGTTGTATCAGAACTAAAAAGTGAAATTGAAGCTGAACTCGATAAAATTCCAGATGAACTATATGAAATAGAAATTATAGATGAAACAGAGCATGCTGAAAAAGTTACAGATGTTTTAGAAATAGAAAATTCTACGGAAAATATTGAAGATTTAGCTGTAAAAAAATAATAGGGAAATTTTGAGCTCAGGACAAACGCATGAATAAAAAATATGTTTACAATACCTCAATTAGTGGTAAAATATTACTATACGATATTGCTAATTGAGGAGAATGTTTATGAG
>LJHE01000018.1 GCA_001983555.1 Candidatus Epulonipiscioides gigas | reverse complement strand
TACTTGTAATTGTGCATTTGCTAGTGCCAAACTATCTACTTCCTTGAGAAAATGAAACTCTGATTTGTATGAGGCAGGTGTGTTTAGTTTAGATTTTTTGGTTTCTTTGTAATAAGCAATAGCATCACTTAGAATTTTATTGAAAATAAATCTAGTACAACCAAATGTTTTATTTATTAGTATTTCTTGTTCTTTATTAGGATATAGTCTAAATTTATAAGCTTTATTTTGCAATAGATTTACCTCACTTTCCTTGATTTTCTATATACTTTTTTATTATCTCTATAGTAGTTCCACCTGATGATAATTCAGTCTGAATACTGAATGGTTATTACTATCTAAATCCATTATATTTATTGCCTTTCAATTTGATAAACTGATTATATTATATTTAGTCTATACAGTCAAGAAATTTTTACCAATTCATCTCACCACCTATAGAGGTGGGAGAATTCTTGCTAAGTGCATGTTAAAAAAGCGATATTCACCTATTTAAAGGCAATTATCGCAGTGGTTTTTAACTAATTGTTCTAATTAATATTCATCGTCGTATTCTTCGTCATCATCAAATTCATCAAATTCTTCAGGAGCTATATCAACTGGTTTTTTAAGCGAAATAGTATCTGGTGTGTCTTCTTGAGCTCTAAGTTGCTCACTCATTTCAAAAACGCTGACCTGATCTATATTTTCAGTATCAATTTCTTCGCCATTCATAAGTTTTCTAAATTCATTTCCAGAGATTTTTTCTTTTTTAATAAGAATTTCTGATGCATGAACAAGAATATCCATATGTTCTTCTAAAATTCTAATAGCTTCTTTATAAGCATGTTCTACAATTTCATAAATGTAAACATCTATTTTAGTAGCAATATCTTCACTATAATTTCTTGTATGATTAAAATCACGACCTAAAAAGACTTCGCCTTGTTCATCTCCATATTTAATAGGTCCTAGTTCACTCATACCATATTTTGTAACCATATCTCGAGCAATTCTAGTAGAGCATTCAATATCATTTGAAGCGCCTGTTGTAATATCATTAAATATTAAAAACTCAGCAGCACGACCACCTAATAAAGAAATGATTTCATTTAACATTCTAGATTTTGTCATATACATCTTGTCTTCACTTGGCAAAGACATTGTATAACCACCTGCAAATCCTGTTGGAATAATAGATACACTATGAACAGGATCTAAATTTTCTAAAACTTCATGTAATATTGCATGCCCCACTTCATGATAAGCAGTAATTTTCTTTTCTTTAGGAGTTACTAAATTACTTTTCTTTTCAGTACCAACTGTTATTTTAATGAAAGCTTTTTGCACTTCATCCATATCAATAGCTTTTTTATTATGTCTTGCAGTAAGTAGAGCTGCCTCATTTAGAAGATTTGCAAGGTCTGCTCCTGTAAAACCAGATGTAGTTCTTGCAATTACTTTAATATCAATATCTTCATTAAGTGGCTTACCTTTTGCATGTACTTTTAAAATAGCTTCTCGTCCTTTGACATCTGGACGACCTACTACAACTTGCCTATCAAAACGACCAGGTCTAAGTAAAGCAGGGTCTAATACATCCGAACGATTTGTTGCAGCCATAATAATTACACCTTCATTAACACCAAATCCATCCATTTCAACAAGAAGTTGATTTAGAGTTTGTTCTCTTTCGTCATGACCTCCACCAAGACCTGCTCCTCTTTTTCTACCAACAGCATCAATTTCATCGATAAAAACTATTGCTGGAGCGCTCTTTTTAGCTTGCTCAAATAAATCTCTAACACGTGATGCTCCCACACCTACAAACATTTCAACAAAGTCTGAACCAGAAATACTAAAAAATGGTACTCCCGCTTCGCCTGCAACGGCTTTTGCAAGAAGTGTTTTACCTGTTCCTGGAGGTCCTACAAGTAAAACTCCACGAGGTATTTTTGCGCCAACTTCTGTATATTTCTTAGGACTCTTTAAAAAGTCTACAAGCTCTGTAACTTCTTCTTTTTCTTCTTCAAGACCAGCAACATCTTTAAAAGATATTCGACCTTTTTCATCTGTGTTCACACGAGCTTTACTTTTTCCAAAGCTCATCATTCTTCCTCCACTACCACCTTGAACTTGTTGGAAGAAAAATACTATTATAAAAATAAACATTCCTGCAAGCATTATAATTTGTAATATAGGGAAAAACATATTTGCTTGTTGTTCTGTTGGAATTATCTTAATTGATTGCAAATACTCACTTGGCAATGAAAATAGATAATCATTAAAAGATTCACTATTTAAAGGAAGCGTTGTACTTGTCTGTGACCCTTGCAATTTAAAGGTTACATAGACCATATCTCCTGCTTCTTCTATTATCATTTCACTTACATTACCGGCTTCTATATTTAGAATTAGGTCAGTAAGACTTAAACGCTGTGGTTCATTTTGCATAGATGTATTATTCATTGAAAATATTGCAACAAACAAAATACCTATAATGACTAAATAAATTAAATTAAATTTTGGTTTCTTATTCAAGTTACACATACTCCTTTCTTACTTTGGCAATATAAGGAAGATTTCTATATTTTTGTTGGTAATCTAACCCATATCCCACTACAAATTCATCTGGAATATTAAAACCTACATAATCTACATTTACCTCAACTTTCCTAGTTTGTGGCTTATCAAGTAAAGTACAAATCTTAATACTTTTTGGTTGTCTTCCTTCTAATATTTGCTTTAGATAATTTAGAGTGCGTCCTGAATCTATTATATCTTCCACAATTATTATATGTTTATCTTTTATTGGTTCGTCTAAGTCTTTTATAACTTTTACTACTCCACTACTGGTCATTTCGTTTCCATAGCTTGATACAGACATAAAATCCATATCTACAGGGATGCTTATATGTTTTGAAAGTTCTGTCATAAACATTACACCGCCTTTTAGCACACAAATTAACAAAATTTCTTTATCTTTATAATCAGATGAGATTTGTTGTCCTATTTCTTTTATGCGCCTAGCTATTTCTTCTTCAGCAATTAATTTTTCTATTAGTATATTAGACATTAGCTCCTCCTAAAATAATTTTTATCTCCAGTATTTTCTGTGTTTTATCGGTTATATAGTAATCTGCATTCAATCTACTATTAAAAATACATACCACCTCGTCACCGTCTACGATTATAGGGATATTTTCACGAAGATTTATAGGAATTTTCTCGTCAATAAAAATCTTTTTTAACGTCTTAGTTCCTAGATGGGTCTTGATTTTATCCCCTTTTATTTTACTTCGTACTTTTAAGCCACTTTTTATTTTATCATAATCAACATATTTAGTATAGATATTTGGAAAGTTTTTTGAAAATTCCTTGACAAAATTAAGAATAATCACATAATTCTTAAATTCATTTGTACCTATAAACAGAGGTTTTATTAGTAGCTCAGAGGGCTCTTTTACTAAATATACAACTAGAGAATGTTGTGTTTTAAGAATTTTAACACCTTCTGAAAGATTTATACTTTTACCACTTTGATTATTTAACAAAGAAACTGCAGAATTTAAATGATTTGTAGTAATATTATATGAAGATTTTTTTAATTCTGAAATTACTTTAGAAATAAGTTTTTTTTGAATGTACGGTTTTTCTTTTTTTAGTCTTTCTACCTTTATTTCATAAGATTGACTATTTTTAATTATAAGTTCGTGATATAATTTTTGTGTGTAGGATGATAAAAAATCTTCTTCTTCACTATATAATTTACTATGTTCTACTAATGTATGCATGATATTGGCATTAATATTTTTGGTGATATATGGTATAAGAGAATGTCTAATTTTATTTCTGGTATATATTTCTAAATTATTGGTATAATCTGTTCTATATTCTATATTATAATAACTACAATAAAACTCCACTTCTTCACGTGTAATACATAATATAGGTCTAATAATATTTTGTCTTTTAGGACTAATTCCGCTAAGACCTAATACATCGCTACCTCTTAGAAATCTCATAAGTACAGTTTCAGCTTGGTCGTTGGCATTATGAGCAGTAGCAATTTTTGTATTTTCGTTAGCTAGAGAATTAAAAAAATTATATCGTGCTAAACGTCCAGCTTCTTCAAGAGAAAGTTTATGTTCTTTTGCAAGTTGCTTTATATCACATTCTAATACTTCAAATTTAATTTTATTTTGATCAGCAAAATTTTTAACAAAAATTATATCTAATTCTGCATCAGATCGCATTTTATGATTTATATGAGCAATTTTAATAGAAATTTCAAATCTCTTTTTATTTTTCTCTAAATAATTAATTAGCATCATGGAATCTGCTCCACCAGATACGCCAACAAGTATTTCATCATTTTGTTCAATTAATTTATTATTTTTGATATAGTTTAATATTTTGTTCTCAATAATTTGAATTTGCATATTTGTCCTTTTATAAAAAAATAAAATATATATTCTATTTTTTTTCATGTCTTTTTTACAGTATTGCCTATAAAAATTAATTGTATTCAAATGAAAATATATTATTGATTTTTATGAATGTATTTTATTTTTAAGTAACTACGTTGCTCTGTAAAAGGAATATATATAATATAAATATTCGTATGTTTGTCCTAAAAACATTGCTTGTAAGCCTTGTAAATTTATTTAATATATGTTATAATAAATGACATACGAAAGAGGTGAAATTGATGAATGCAGAAATTCAACCAAAATATGAGGAACTTATAATAACTTGTAACTGTGGTAATAGTTTTAAAACTCGTTCTACTAAAGAAAACATTCGTGTAGAGGTTTGTTCTAATTGCCATCCGTTTTATACAGGCAAACAACGTTCTGCACAAGCAAAAGGTAGAATTGACAAATTCAATAAAAGATATAATGCTTAGTAAAAAAGGTTGAGACTCTTCTCAGCCTCTTTTTTTTCAAATGGAGGGGAAATTTTTGAGAACAGATATAGGAGGGCAAGCAGTAATAGAAGGGGTTATGATGAAAGGAAAGAATTTTTATTCTGTTGCTGTTAGAAAGCTCGATAATACAATTGCAGTAGACATACAAAAAAGTTGTAGTTTATTAAATAAAAATAAATTTTTTAGATTACCAATTATAAGAGGGATGATTGTATTTGCAGAATCTCTAATTGTAGGCACTAAAACGCTCAGTTATTCTGCAGATGTTTTTGGTGAAGGAGATGATGAAGAGGAAACTAAATTTGAAATATGGCTTAGAGACAAATTTGGGCAAAAAGGTGAAAAATTTCTTATGGGTATGACTTTAGCATTTTCTTTTGCTCTATCCATAATAATATTTATGTTGTTACCAATGTGGATAAGTCAATTTTTTAGACCTTGGATTGAATCATCATTTATTTTAAATTTAATAGAAGGTGCTATTAGAATAGGAATATTCTTGTTATATATGAAACTTGTTTCTAATATGAAAGATATCAAAAGAACATTTGAATATCATGGAGCAGAGCATAAAACAATAAATTGTCTTGAACAAGACATAGAACTAACGGTTGAAAATGTTAGAGAATGTACAAGACTTCATAAAAGTTGTGGTACAAGCTTTTTATTTATTGTTATGGTAGTTAGTATATTGGTATTTAGCGTGTTCACTACTGAAAATATCTGGTTTAGAACAGGGGTTAGAATAGTTATGGTACCTGTAATTTCAGGAATTTCATATGAACTTATTAGATGGGCTAGAAAAAATCCAGATAGTAAGCTTGCTAATCTTGTGAGTAAACCTGGAATGTGGCTACAACGTGAATTTACTACACTAGAACCAGATGATTATCAAATAGAAGTAGCAATATTAGCTGTTAATGCAGTGATAGAAAAGGAAGATTCAATGAATGCAAGATATTAAAACACTATTAGCTAGTGGGACAAAGAGCTTACAAAACGATGATATTAGTGATGCTATTTTAGATGCTCGGTTTCTTTTAATGAATGTTTTAAATTGTGATAGAACATATTTGATTATGAATGGAGATAAATTAGTTGAAGATGAATTAATATTAAAATATTATAATTTTATAGAGCGTCGTAAAAAACATGAGCCAGTACAATATATAATAAATTACCAAGAATTTATGGGACTACCATTTTATGTGAATAAAAATGTATTAATACCCAGACAAGATACAGAGCTCTTAGTTGAAAAAGTTATTTCTTTACTTAAAAATACTGATATAATTGGACTTGAAATTGGTGTTGGTTCAGGATGTATTTCAATTTCACTTTTAAATCATATTAAAAATCTTACAATGGCATGCTCTGATATTTCAAAGGATGCCTTAGACGTTGCAAAAAATAATGCTCAAATTAACGATTGTATAAATAGAATGAATTTTATACAAAGTAATTTATTTGAGCATATAAAGGAAAAAAAGTATAATTTTATAGTTTCAAATCCTCCATATATTCCAAAAGATGAAATGGATAGCTTACAGGCAGAAGTATTAGAATTTGAGCCAACAATTGCTCTTACAGATAATAATGATGGCTTATATTTCTACAGAGCAATTGCTAAGCAAGGCAAAAAATATTTGACCCCTTGTGGCTTTCTGGCTTTTGAAATAGGATATAATCAGGGATTTGAAGTTACTAAAATTTTAGAAGTTGAAGGATATAAGGATATACAATTATTTTATGACTATAATAATAAGCATAGAGTTATTATAGCAAATGCAAATGGAGGAGATTTTTAAATGTTAACACAATTTTTACATGGTCTTATTGCAGATGCTGATTTACTTCCTGTAACACTCACTCGTATGCCTGAAAAATATTTAGATGGAATACGAGCACAAGCAATAGATAAATTTAGAATAGCAGCTGGGAATGAAATTAGGTTTTTAAGTAAGGAAGAAAATATAGAATTTACATTTGAGATGAGCGAAATAAGTGGAGCAACTGATGTTTTTGGAGCTGATATTAATAAGCCAGGTGGATCAATAGATGTATACTATGGTTGGTTTTATCATGAAAAAATTAATCTAAAACCAGGAATAAATAAAGTTATTATAAGTTATCCTTTTAGATTTAAAAACGATAAAAACTGGTATAGTGGAAACTTTAATCCAAATGTGTGTAGGCTTCTTTTAAGAGGAACATCTATTAAACTTGTGTCAATGCCAGATGACCTTGAGCCAGCTCCAAAAGAAGATGTGCCAAAACTCACCTACGTTGCATATGGAACTTCAATAACACAAGGCACATGTGCAAGTTGCTCAACTCATGAATATCCAAGTCATGTGGCTAGAATTTTGGGCACAAATGTTATAAATCTTGGTGTTGGCGGAGCAGCATATTGTGAAACACCTATTGCAGAATATATTGCTAATGAATTAGAATGGGATTTTGCCAGTGTTGAAATTTCCGTTAATATGTTAAATCAAGGTCAAACTATTGAGCAGTTTAAAACAGCTGCAACAAATTTTATTAAAATAATTGCTAATAAACATTCTGATAAACCAATTTTTTGTATAAGTGTATTTCCATATTTTGGAGATTGGGGATTGGAAGGTAAAATTCCTTCAACAGCTTTAGCATATAGAGATGTGTTAAAAGAAATCTGTAGTACTTTAGAATTTAATAATGTTCACTATATACATGGACCAGATATTTTAAAAGATATAACTGGTCTAAAAACAGATTTAATTCACCCTAGCGATTTAGGAATGATAGAAATAAGCCAAAATTTGGCAAAAATTTTCAAAGAAAAGTTAACTTTATAAGAAAGGGTTTTTATAATGTTCGAGCAAATCGAAGAATTAGTCACAAAATTTAATGGAATAAGCGAAAAAGTAAATGAGCCTAAAGTAATTGCAGACCAAAATACTTGGCGTTCACTTATGAAAGAAATAAGTACACTTTCACCAATTGTAGAAAAATATAAAGAATATAAAACTGTTTTAAATGCAATAGAGGACTCTTTATTTATGTTAGAAGAAAAGTTAGATGATGATATGTTAGCTCTTGTAAAAGAAGAATTGGCTGAAAATAAAAAAATGGTGGAGCCATTAGAAGAAGAGCTTAAAATTCTATTGTTACCAAAAGACCCTAATGATGATAAAAATGTTATTGTTGAAATTAGAGGTGGAGCAGGTGGAGATGAAGCAGCTCTTTTTGCTGCAGACTTATATAGAATGTATAATCGTTTTGCAGAGCGCTCCAAATGGAAAACTGAATTAATGGATATTAATGAAAATGGAATAGGTGGTTTTAAAGAAGCTATCTTTATGTTAAAAGGTGACGGAGCTTATTCAAGGTTAAAATATGAAAGCGGTGTTCATCGTGTACAACGTGTTCCAGATACTGAATCCAGCGGAAGAATTCATACCTCAACTGTTACAGTAGCAATTATGCCTGAAGCCGAAGAGGTGGATGTTGAAATTAATATGAATGATGTAAAAACAGATGTTTTCCGCTCATCTGGAAATGGTGGTCAAAGTGTTAATACAACAGATTCTGCTGTTAGATTAACTCATTTACCAACAGGAATAGTAGTATCTTGCCAAGATGAAAAATCACAATTAAAGAACAAAGATAAAGCTCTAAAAGTATTAAGAGCTAAACTTTACGAGCTAGAACTTAGTAAGCAAAAAGCTTTAATAGCAGCTGAGAAAAAATCTCAAGTTGGTACAGGTGATAGAAGTGAAAGAATTAGAACTTATAATTTTCCACAAGGTCGTGTAACAGACCATAGAGTTGGTCTTACTTTACACAAATTAGAGCAAGTTTTAGATGGTGATTTAGAAGAGATAATTTCTACACTCACAACCTTTGATCAAACTGAAAAATTAAAAAATCATGCAATTTAATGGAGGGTTAGATATTGAATACAATAAATTGGCGAATACAGAACACTTTAATACTGGATAGGCATGATCCATACAAGGCTAAACTTAAATTTCATTTTTCTCAAGATAATGATAAAGAGATAATTATATCTCAGAAATTTTGGGCAATACTTGAGCCTGAAATGATAGTAGTTGATTTATCTCTTGGAGAAAAGGAAAAACTATCTTCTAAAAAAATTAAGAATATTATAGCCAAGGGAATGAAGTTGTTAAAATCTTTGGATATAGAAGATATTGGTATTGATATTAGTGATATTTTGGAAGATTATTATTTTGAACTTGTAGCTGGTGTTGAGTTAAGTATGTATGAATATGAAGGTTATCATAAAGAAAATAAAGTTAAAACAATAAACATTTATGTAATTGCACATGATGGTATGTATATGAATGTTAAACTTGTAACAGCTAAAGATTATAAAACTGCTCAAAAAATTGAAACTGCTCTAAATATTGTAAAGGGAATGAAAATTACAAAAGATTGGGTAAACACACCTGGTAACTTTTTAACTCCAGAGAAATTTGCTAATAGCATCAAGGAAACTCTGTCAAACGTAGGATGTTCACTAAATATTTTAGAAGAAGCAGCTCTTTCTTGTTTAAATATGGACTTAATTCGTGCAATAGGCAATAGTAGCTCAAATGAACCAAGATTTGTAGTAGTAAAATATAGAGGTAATCCAGACTCTAATGAGACTATTGGTCTTGTAGGTAAAGGAATAACAGTGGATACTGGTGGATATAATCTTAAAACTGCTGATGGGCTTAAATATACAAAAGATGATATGACAGGAGCGGCCACTGTTGCTGGAGTTATGTATGCAGCTGCAACAAATAAATTAAAAGTTAATATTACAGGAATTATGCCAATTTGTGAAAATCGTTTGTCAAATAGTTCTTTAATTCCAGGTGATGTTATAACAAGTATGAATGGAAAAACAGTAGAAATTTTAAATACTGATGCAGAAGGGAGATTAATTTTAGCAGATGCTCTAACTTATGCTGTTAGAATAGAAAAAGTTGATAAAATAATTGATCTTGCAACTCTTACGGGTGCAATAGTAAGTGCTCTAAGTCATGTTTATACAGGAGCTTTTACAAATAACACTGAATTTTTTGATAAAGTAAACCAAGCTTCTCAAGAAATGGGTGAAAAAATATGGCGGTTCCCATTAGATGATGAGTATAGAGAAATGATTAAAAGTAAAGTAGCTGATCTTCAAAATATTGGTGGTAAAGAAGCAGGAGCAATTACTGCTGCAGCATTTTTAGAAGAATTTGTTGAAGATGTTCCATGGGTTCATTTAGATATAGCTGGAACTAATTTTACGACATCACCAACAAATGAATATGAAACATTTGGAGCAACAGGCGTTATGGTACCAACACTTTATAGATATTTAGAAATGCTCCAGAGCTGATCTGATACAAATAGGCAAAAAAAGAACCTGCAATGTTGCAGGTTTTTAAATTATTTTCTTGTAACATTAGACGCTTGTGGTCCTCTGTTTCCTTCAGTAATTTCAAATTCAACTTCTTGACCTTCTTCAAGAGTTTTAAATCCGTCAGATTGAATCGCTGTGAAGTGAACAAAAACGTCGTCTCCGTCTTCTCTCTCAATAAATCCAAAACCTTTTTCTGGGTTAAACCATTTTACCTTACCTGTCATTTAAACTAGGCCTCCTTTAATTTTACTGCTAAAACACTGCTCTTAAAACGTAACTCGGTCTAGATTTTTTTATTAAACAGGCCAATATTTCGTTCTTAATTCCAATATTTTAACTTCCGTAAATAGAATAACACACTCTTTCACAAAAATCAACATATTTTACAATTTTATTTTAAAATATTACTTTATCGCTATACTAATCTTTTTTGACTTTATTTCTTTGAATATCATATAGGGTAAAATAAATAGACTTTGACAGCATAAAACATAAAAAATAACGCCGATGGTAAGAGATATGCTATTTTCAATTATATTCATAGGAATAAATACTATCTGGCTTAGAAATATAGCAATGACCACAGTTTGGAGTATTAATTGACATAATTCAATGCCCATTTGAACACTCAAGCTCATTTCTTTTTTTACAGATGGTAAATAACCTATGAGCTTAGTATATCTCTCACTATAAAAAAATATACCCATTTTTTTTGATTTTTTTAAATAAAATGCAATTATTTTATTTTTGCTTTTTTCTAATGCTCTAAATGTAAGAAACACTACAAAAACTACAGCAATACTTATTATATGTTGATTAGGAGATAAAATAAAAATTTTCGACATAAAGAATATACATATAAGTGTTAAGACTTCAACTCCTAGCAATGATTTCATATAATGTTCCTTTCTCTAAGTTTTAAAAAATTTTTTCTTTTTGATAAATATCATATATTTCATTTGTATAAGTATTATCTTCATTATACACAATCAAAGGTTTATCAATAAAAAGGTCATATCCTGCACCTTTAACGCCACGTACCAAAACCATTGTAGGAGATTTGGTAATTTTAGGATAAATCATTCTAATTTGTTTAGGTTCAATCTTATATTGACGCATCATATTTAAAATATCTACAAGTCTGTTTGCTCTATGAATTAAAAATAATTGTCCTTTTTCTTTTAAAATAAAATAGGAAGCTTTAATTATATCTTCTAAAGTACAAGCTATTTCATGACGAGCTATGCTTTTTCCTAAATTCTTATTTTTTAGACCAGTAAGAGCTTTCATATATGGAGGATTTGAAACAATAATATCAAAACTTTCTTGTTTGAAATTCTCTTTAAAATTTTTAATATCTAAACATTTAATAAAAATATTATTTTCAACATTATTTAATAACATTGTTCTAGTTGCCATTTCAGCCATATTTTCTTGAATTTCAATACCTAAATAATTACCTTTTTGATGAATGGCATAAATAAGTAGTGGAATTATTCCTGTTCCAGTACCAATATCTAATATTTTTGAATTTAATTTTATGCCACTTACAAAATGTGACAATAAAACGGCATCTATTCCAAAACAAAATTCAGTTGGATTTTGAATTAATTTATAACCATTTCTTTGTATATCATCTATTCTTTCATGAGCTTTTATGTGTATCATTTTTTATCTCTTTTATTATTTATATCTTTAGTTTTTTTCCAGCCTTTATCAAATTCAATATCTTCATCTTTTTGGTATTTAATTTTACTACAATCTTTACAAGTGCTTTTTAATAAGCTAATTTCAGAAGTTTTAAAAGTAAAGGCTTCTTTAATATCTTTTTCTTTTTTTATTGACACTTTTACTTGTTCCCTTAAAACATTGATAGAAAGTACTTCTCCTTTTCCTTCTGGAGTCATTACAATATCTGATATTTCAGGCAAATTTTTTCGTATTTGTGTATAACATTCATTTTCATATTGTAAACAACACATAAGTCGACCACATATTCCTGATATTTTAACAGGATTAAGAGAAAGGTTTTGATCCTTTGCCATTTTTATAGATACTGCGTGAAAGTCATTTAGAAATGTATTACAACATAAATTACGTCCACATATTCCTATGCCACCACAACTTTTGGTTTCATCTCGTACACCTATTTGTCTTAGCTCTATTCTTGTTTTAAAAATCATTGCGAGATCTTTAACTAGTTCTCTAAAATCAACTCTTTGTTCTGAAGTAAAATAAAATAAGAGTTTTTGATTATCAAAAGTATATTCAACATCAATAAGTTTCATATTTAAATTATAAAAAAGTATTTTTTCCTTACATATTTTAAAAGCATTAGCTTCTTTGGATTTATTTTCTAAATATATTATTTCATCTTCTTTAGTTGCTTTTCTTACTACGGATTTTAAAAGAGCAGTACTATCTAAGTCATCTATATTTCTGTTCAAATAATAAACGGTGCCATATTCAAGTCCTCTGCTAGTTTCTACAATGACTTTATCACCAACGTTATAAGAAATATCTACAGAATCAAAATAA
This sequence comes from Candidatus Epulonipiscioides gigas, assembly GCA_001983555.1. Classification (GTDB taxonomy): domain Bacteria; phylum Bacillota; class Clostridia; order Lachnospirales; family Cellulosilyticaceae; genus Epulonipiscioides; species Epulonipiscioides gigas. Next base: position 7,894 of record LJHE01000018.1, on the reverse strand, counting down.
TAAATTTTACCTGTGGGTTTAAATTGAACTCCAATTACCATTATTTCACGTCCTCTAAAAATAAATTTTCCATTACTAAAGTAATATTAATATTATTTTGGATATCTTTTATAGCAATATCAATATTTTGTATATTTTGACTAATTTGATTATAAGACATTTCTTGGGTTAGCTTTATAATTTTATCCTTATAATCATTAAAATAAAGATTAGTAGTTTCTGTTCTCTTATATAACAACAGATCTCTAAAAAATAATTTCCAAAATTCTAAATTGTTTAATAAATTATCTTTGTCTTCAATAAAACTCTCTATTAATTTATAACGATTAGTTAGATTCGCCATATATATTTTAATTAAATAATCTATTGAAATTTTTCTGTTTGTCAAAAAATTTTCATCTTCGATATTTTCTTTTAAAATTCCTATGCTCCCCTGAGCAAATTTTAATTGCATTTCTAAATCATTTCTAGAATAATTCTCACAATACTTTAACATTTGTGTATTTGAAAGCGTATTAAAACAAATATGGATACATCTCGACTTTATTGTAGGTAAAAGTTTATTTATATTTGTAGTAATTAAAAATAAAATAACATATGGAGGAGGCTCCTCTACAGTTTTTAAAATTGCATTTTGACTATCAACTTGTAAAGAATCAGTTTCTTTAATTAAAAAAATTTTATATTTCCCCTTATAAGGTTTTATATAAACTTCTTTTAAAAATTGCTCTTTAATAGTACTTATCTTTGTAATTTTGGTATCTTTTTCGATTTCTATAAAATCGGGATGCGTTTTAGCATCAAAAAGAATACAAGAAGAGCAAGTTCCACAAGACTTAGTTTCATCAGGATTTTCGCATAATAAAATTTTAGCAATTTGATTTGCTAAAGATTTTTTTCCAACACCTTTATTGCCATCAAATATATAACTATGAGAAATTTTATTTTTTTTTATTACTTTTTCAAAATAATTTTTTATTCGAGTATGTCCAATTATATCCATGTTTTACCTTTCTAAAAAAAGACACGGTTAAAAATCCCGTGTCCTTTATGTTACTATATCAAGAAGCAAACCTTGTATTTCACCAATTTTTTCTAAAATTTCAATTTGATTTTTTTCCGTTCTCATAAGTTCTGCTGCCAGAGCATCAAGTTTTTCATTTACAGTCCTTACTATACCATAAACTCTGTGACGACCACGTTTATCTAAAACATTTTCACGAGAAAATTTATGACTTCTTGTGGTAACTTCAGAAATAAACTCAGTTATCATTTGTCTATAAACTTTTATATCCCTGATGTCCATATGCTTACTAATCTTACTGCCTTGCTCTGATATTTTATTTATCATTTTAGTAAGCTCTTCTTGCAAGTTTTCATCATTTAACTGACTTATAAGAGTGAATTTAAATCCCTTATCTGATTGTATATCTTTATTTTGCGGTAATTCCTTTAATGTTGGCATTTGTAATTTATTTAATTGGATATTGTCCATATCTACGCCACCTTTTCTAACATTTTTCTAAAACTAGAATATAGGGTACTTTATCTATAAACGAAACTCCTACTACATTATTTAAATTACTTCTAATAACTTCAATATGAATATTATTAATTTGCTCTCCTATACAAATAATTGGAATACCTGGAGGAAATAATATAACATTTTCCCCAGCAATTTTTCCTATCGAATCTTCCATAGGCATTTTTATTTTTGGCATGAACCTAACTTCTCCTAAAGAGATTACAGAACTTATAGATTTTTGACTTATACATCCTTCCAAAGAAACAAGCTTATTTTTAATCATTGGCTTAGAAAGATTTTTATCAATTTCTATTAATGCTTTTAATAAAATACTAAAATTATTTTTTTTATCTGCAGGAGAAGTTATTAAAATTACATGACTTTCAAGAGCTGCTTCTACTACTATATTATATCTATTATAAAGGATATTAGTCAGATTTTTTCCACTTATATAGTTATTAGTGAGAATTACTATTTTAGAAAAATCTAAAAAATTTCTATATTCAAAAATACTAAGTTTACTTAGTTTACGCAATTTTTTTCTATATTTAATAAGCATTTCTACATATTTTTTTTGTATATTAATATTATTTTTTTCTATATAAAATCTAATATAATCCATAAGTCCCATTAAAAGATAAGAGGGACTTGAAGTTTGAATTATACTTAAATTTTTTATTAAATCATCATATTTTATTTTATTTGTACATAAGTGCAACAATGCACTTTGACCAAGAGCAGGCAAAGTTTTATGCATACTATTAATTACTATGTCAGCTCCTACATGAATAGCACTCTTTGGAAAATTTGGACTTATATTTAAATGAGCTCCGTGAGCTTCATCTATAATAAGAATTCGATTTCCCAATATTTTACGTATGCCCTCAATATCAGAAATTATTCCCTCATATGTAGGGCTTGTAATAATTGCTCCTTTTATATCAGGATGCCATTTTAAAACCTGTATAATATTATTTTTATCTACTTCACCAATTATGCCACAAGGCAAAATCTTTGGTGAAATATAAATTGGGATTGCATCTGCTAAAATAAGACCATTGATAACACTTTGATGAGCATTTCTTACTACTATCATTTTGTCTTTTGGTTTACAGACTGTTAAAAGAGCAGTTAGTATTCCAGCAGTTGCTCCGTTTGTGAGAAATATGCACTTTTTAGAGCCATAAAACCTTGCCATGTCTTGCATAGCTTGTTTTATTATTCCTTGTGCATTATATAAATTATCTAATCCTTCTACTTCTGTAGCATCAAGAGCTAATAATGGGAGATTTTTTAAATTAAATGCTCTCCCAAACTTATGGCCTGGCATATGATATGGATATTTTATATTACTGTGCTTTAGTATAGCATTATAAAGCTTAGCTTTCATATTTTATAGAGCTATACTAACACAAAGTTTTTCGCCAATTGTTTTCATGTCATCTTGTCCAACTAGCCCAATTCTATGAGATAATCTACTTTTTGAAATTGTTTTAATTTGTTCACAAAGTATTATAGAATCATAAGTTAAAAATCCATAATTCAATTTTGTTAATGTATGATGCGTAGGCATCGGTTTTTTACATTTTGATGTAAGAGGCACACATATTACCGTTGGGGAATAGTGGTTACCTGTGTTATTTTGAATTATAAGGACAGGTCTTATGCCTGCCTGCTCACTTCCATCACCTATACCCAAATCGGCTTCATAAATTTCGCCACGCTTTGGATATATGTATTTTACATCTTTAGTTTCAATCATATTACTTTCCTCCTTTTTTATTTAAATTTAAAATTTCAATATAGGTACGAATTATCCCAATTTTATTGCTTGGATAACCGTCCGATTACAATTGTATAATAATGCTAATTTTATTATTGCCAAAAAATACAAGTTATAAACACAAAATTTTATTTTTTTTTAAAAATTTTTTAAAACTAAATTCTAATGTTAAAAACAGATATGTAAAAAGCTAATCTAAAGGAACTATCATATAGATAGCCCCTTTTATATTATAGTTCTAATTGAGAACGAATTGCTAGTAAACATCCTTTTTGTTCTTGTGATAATTCATTACCATCTATTAATGTTATGGCAGTTTCAAGTAATTTATTTATTCTATTTTTTTGTTGTTGATTAGAAAATTGTGGTTTAAATTTTTCTAAAAATTTTAAAACATCTTTTTTTATCACTTCATTAATACTATTTTTAAATCTTCTATCACAAATCTCTGCAATGGCATATATAGCATTACATTGTACGTTATGATGTGTAGATTGTTTAATAAATTCTATAATATCATAAATATGATTTTCAATTTTATTAATTGGTAATGGAGCTACTTTTTCACGGCTCCCTATTTTTCCAATTGCCCAAAATATTTGAATAATATTATTAGATCTAGTATTAATTAATTTTATAAGCTCACAAAAGCAGGTTAATGAGTTAGAGATTTTTCCAAGTGAAATAAATAATTCATTTCCATAATTCTTGATAATTAAGGGTTTGTATAATAATTTTTCTAAAATAGGAGCAAGACTAATTTCTTGGGAATTACCTATAGCAACAATAACAGCTCCATAATAAGATTTTAAAGTGGGAGCTGTTTTTTTGTTATATTGCTCGAGCTTTGTTATAGTTTCCTCAAAATATTTTTTACAATTTTCAGTTAAAGATATTACACAAAGTAATTGACCTAATATCAACACTAAACGTTGGTTATATACTATTGACTTACTATTTTTAATTTCTATTAATATAGTTTGTGCTAAAGTATTTTTATTAGAGCAACTTAGTATAGTAGTGCTGATTTGTTTAATGTGCTCCATTGAAGTATTTTTAATGCCTAGCATATGAGTACGCTCATAGGTGTTACATAGTTTGTATAGTTGATTTAAATCAGATTGCTTAAAACAATTTTCAAAGGTATCTTTATAATCTTTTTTTGGTTTATTTTCAACTATTAAATCAGATACAGTTTGTTTGGTATAATCCACTTCTAAAATAAATAATTTATCTTTATCATCATTAATCCAGCCTTTAACAATCATAATATTATCAATATTAATTTCTATTTGAATACTAATTTTATCTTCAGCTAATAATGCTTTTGCAAATGTATAACTTCTATTTGTAATTTTTCTATTTGGTAATAGAGTATCTTTTCGATTTCCCATATAAAATGGTAGCTCAATTATAGTAGTGCCATCTAAAACTTTAAAATTATCATATACAGGAGATATGTATGGCAATGTAACACCCGCTTTAGCTAAATGATGTACAAAATTTCCAGAAACTTCAATTCCTATTGTATCATTTAAAATAGAGCTATAAACTTTTCCTTGATGCAACCCATAGTGATAATAAACTGCTCCGAGAGCTACTGATAGGTCTGGGTCTTGTATGCTAATTGGTTCTATTCCAAAGAAATTTTTAATTCTATTTTTGATAATGGGTAATTTAGTCATTCCACCATTTAATAATATAGCATCTACTTTAACAGGAGCTCCTGCTTTGTCTTCTGCTTTTATAAGAACATCTAAAATAGGATAAATTATATTTTCATAGGATACATTTTTTTGACCCTGTCTTATATCTTCTATATTTTTTAATGAAATATTTTTTGCTAGTAATGGGCTAATTATGTTTTCATACTCTTCCATTGAAAGTATCTCATCTAAATCTACACCATCAAAAATATTTGTATGCAAAATTTCAATTTCTACTTTTTTATCAGGAGAAAACAACTGATAGTCTTCATATTTTTTAGTAAGTAATTTTTTTGCAACCTCTGCATTTTGAGTTAGTTTAGCTATAACCCTTTGGTGCTCTATATCACTCAAAGGTGGTAATTGGTCACTAATTTGTGAATAGAAATATTGAGCTAATAAGTTATCAAAGTTATCACCACCTACTAATGTGTGTAATGAAATAGCATAATCTTCAATTTCAACTTCAAAATTTGTATTTCTCCAGAGCTTATGTAGTGAAACATCAAGAGTTCCTCCGCCTAAGTCATAAACTAATACATTTTTTGGACGCTCTAAATCCAATAATCTATTAGGATATTCCCCTTTATCTAGTGCATCGATAAAGTTAAACATAGCAGCTCGAGGTTCGTCAAGTAAAATATTTCTTGAGCTATCATTATTTATTCCAGATAATTCAGCAGCCTTTAATGTGGCTGTTCTCATCTCAGAGTCAAAAGAAGCAGGTACTGTAATAATAACATCTGTTGGCTTTTCTCCAAAAAGTTCTTTAGCACCATTTAATGCAAAATTGAGAATATAACTACTAATCTCTTCAGGAGTATAATTTTTATTGTTAATATTAAAAATATGATTTGTACCCATTTTATTTTTTACAGAAGTGACCACTTTTTCAGGAAAAATAGTTTTTACATGTTTGGCAATTTCTCCTACAGTAATACTACTATCATTTTCAAATAATACGCTAGAAGAAACAGTCTTACAATATGGTTTTTCTCTGTTGGGCATTGTTACTTTTAAATCTATAATTTTAGCTTCAAAATTTTTAGTTTTTAGATTTTGCTGCCCCCAAGCTATAACAGTATTTGTAGTACCCAAATCAATAGCACAATAAAATTGCTTTTCTTGTGACATATTAGTTGCTCCTTTCTATATATTCGGGTTGAGAGATAACAATATCTTCATATATCCAACCTTGTGAAATAACTTTTACTTGTTTTATAGCAGTTTCATCATCAAAAGGAGTTCCATAATAAGTTGATTCTTTGGCTTTATCATAAGTTAAGTTGGTAAATTCATTAATTGGAACAGATTCAATTTGTCTAATACCGAGCTCATCAATAAAATTCATATATTGTCTTACTATCCGAGAATATGGCTTAAAATCTTTATTATATTTAGATAACTTTATTAAATCTTTCTTAGCTCTATCAAAATTATCTAATAAATCTCCTTTAATAAATTTACGTACTGCCATTTTTTCTGTTAAGACAACATTTTCTTTTTCTTGTTTTAAGAGCTTCTCATTGAGGTCTAACTGAAACATAAGTTCTTTGATTTGTTGCTCTAATTTTTGAATTTCTGTTTCAACATTTTCAACATTCTTTTCTTTCAATTCAAAGTGTTTATAAACATAATAAAATTTAAATTTGTTATTAAAGACAGCTTCAATTTTAGATATAAGTGATTTTAACATTTTATCATACCCTTCCCGCAAAGACTTCTGAAATGCAGAATTATTATTAATATCAATGATTTGTTTATATTGCTCTAAGCCATCGATTTCTTTTAATATAAGTTTATAGTCTTTAATTTTTTCTTTATTATTTTTCAAATATGATAATATATCATTAAAACTAGAGTACGTATCCATTTAATGCTCCTATCTTTTCGTTATAAATAATAAGTTTTATTATTTTCGGTTTCAAATACTTTAATAGTGCTATATTCTTGCTCAATTTGCATTTTTAATAAATTTATTCCTAAACTTTTAGAATTTTGATGAACTAAAAAAACCTGTTTTGGATAACAAAATTTTATTAACTCATAAGAATCTTTTAGACTGGCATGTTTAGAAGAAGTTATGAGCTTATCTTTTTTTAAAGTATTTGTGCTCTCTATTATTAAGATATCTAATTGTCTTATAAAATCTAATGTCATCAAATGTGTTTGATTACATATGGAGAAAGGCATTGAAAAATCACCTGTATATAAAATTTTTTTATTATCAACATAGATTAAAACCATAGCAGCTCCTGCAATATGACCAGCTGGTAACAACATGCATTCTGCTTGTCCACAATATAATATCTTAAAATAATCATATGCATAAATTGACTCTGATATGTATTGCTCGTCAAAATTATGAGATGATATTCTATTTTTAATTAGCTGTTTCGTCTTTGGAGTGGCTATAATTCTATGACTATTCAAAGTAACATTTTTAAATAATGCTCCATAATGATCTCTATGAGCATGCGAAATTATAATAGCATTTAATCTATCAAAATCATTACCTAAAACGGATTTAAAATTAATAATTTCTGCGTTATTATGAGCTACCCCACAATCTAATAAAATTCTACAATTATTCCATTCTAAATAATAACTGCTACCACCAATATTATTTCCACCATCTAAAACTATCAATTTTTGTATAATACCATCTCCTTTACTTATATTTATTATTAAACTATAGTTACAGTACTTTAAAATAATAGTTGCTGCCAAGACTCACTAAACCCCCCACTGTGCCTTTGGCACTGTTTCACACTAAACCCCCATACATGGGAACTTAAGAAAATCAACTATTATTAAACTAAAATAAAGCTACCGCAAAATAAGTCCATAAAGAGTTTTTAATATAGTTATAAGGACTAT
>LJHE01000017.1 GCA_001983555.1 Candidatus Epulonipiscioides gigas | reverse complement strand
TCAAATAATTTGGAGGGTTATTAATGAGCACACAAATTAAAAAAATCGGTGTTATGACAAGTGGTGGCGACGCACCAGGAATGAATGCAGCTATTCGTGCTGTTGTTAGAACAGGTCTTTCTTATGGTATGGAAGTTGTGGGAATTAAAAATGGATTTAAGGGATTACTAGCGGGTGACATTATTCCATTTAAATCTAGTAATGTATCTGACATAATCCAAAGAGGTGGGACAATATTGCAGACAGCTCGGTGCAAAGAATTTATGGAAAGAGAATATCAAGAGCGTGGAGCAGATATGTGTCGTGTATTTGGTATAGAAGGACTGGTGGTAATTGGAGGAGATGGCTCTTTTCAAGGAGCAGAAAAACTTGCAAATCTTGGAATTAATACAATAGGTATTCCGGGAACAATAGACCTTGATATTGCCTGTACAAGATATACTATTGGATTTGATACAGCTGTTAACACTGCAATGGATGCAATAAATAAAATTCTTGATACATCTTCTTCTCATAGTCGTTGCTCTATAGTTGAAGTTATGGGACGTCATGCTGGTTATATTGCTCTTTGGTGTGGAATTGCAACAGGTGCAGAAATTGTTTTAATTCCAGAAGAAGACAGAAGAACTAACGATGATATTATAAAAAGTATTGTTGAAAATAGAAATCGTGGAAAAAAACACTTTCTTATTGTTGTTGCAGAAGGGGTTGGAAATTGTCAAGAACTTGCTCAAGCTATAGAACATATTACGGGAATTGAATCACGTGTTTCTGTACTTGGTCATTTACAAAGAGGAGGCGCCCCAACTGCTCTTGATAGAATGCATGCATCACTTATGGGGATATATGCTGTTGACTTATTAGCACAAGGTAAAGCCAAACGTATTGTCGGCTATGATAATGGACAGTATGTAGATTATGATATAAATGAAGCACTACAAATGAAAAAGGATATAAATGAACTTAGATTAAGAGCAGTTCAAATTTTAAGCATTAAATAAAACAAAGGAGAAAATTGTTATGCAAAGGACAAAAATTATTGCAACTGTAGGTCCTAAAACTAGAGATGAAGAATCTATAAAAAAATTTATCAACGCAGGAGCTAGTGCAATTAGAATAAACTTTTCACATGATAATCAAGCAATTCATGCTGGGACTGCAAAGCGTGTTATGAAAATACGAAAAGAGCTTGGAACCCCAACAGCTTTAGTACTTGATACAAAAGGTCCAGAAATTAGAACTGGTGATATTAAAAACAATGGAGAAATTGAGCTTATTGCAGGGCAAACTTTTACGTTGACTACTGATGATATTGAAGGTAGTAATGACAGAATAAGTATATCATACAAAGAATTGCCACATGATTTGAAAAAAGGAGATAAAATCCTAGTTGATGATGGACTAATCGAACTTGTTGTTCGAGAAATTGTTAAGAATGATATTGTTTGCACTGTTAAAAATGGAAGTATTTTAAGCTCTAGAAAAGGGATAAATATTCCAAATGTGAGCTTAAATTTACCTCCTTTAACTGAAAAAGATGTATCAGATATAGCTCTAGGAGCAAAACTTGGATTTGATTTTATTGCAGCATCTTTTATAAGAAAAGCTTCAGATGTAATTAGAATAAGAAATATTTTAGAAGAAAACGATGGTCGTGGTATTCATATTATTGCAAAAATTGAAAATCGTGAAGGTGTTGATAATATTGATTCAATTTTGCAAGTAGCTGATGCAATTATGATAGCTCGTGGTGATTTAGGTGTTGAAATACCGGCAGAAGAGGTTCCTATTGTACAAAAGCGACTTATTAGAAAAGCTAATATTGCTGGAAAGCCAGTTGTTACAGCAACTCAAATGCTTGAATCTATGGTGCGTAATCCAAGACCTACTCGTGCAGAAGTAAGTGATGTGGCTAATGCAATTTTTGATGGAACATCTGCTATTATGCTATCAGGTGAAACAGCAAAAGGAGATTATCCAATTGAAGCTCTATCAATGATGGTAAATATTGCAATTATGGCCGAAAAAACACCTGAAATGTATAATTTGGTATATAAAAGCAATCAGTTTGTAAGTATGACTCATGCCATGAGCCATGCAACTTGTCAAGCTGCTAAACAACTTAATGCCGCAGCTATTGTTACAGTTACAAAATCTGGATACACTGCTCGTGCTGTTGCAAAGTTTAAGCCAACTGCTCCAATTATAGCTTGTACGCCTGATGAGCGTGCATATAGACAGATGAATCTTGTGTGGGGATGTTCACCACATATTATTACCATTGATAAAGAAGAAACAGATTCAGTTTTTGCAAAAGGAGTTTTAAAAGCTGAAGAAATTGGTGTTGCAAAACAAGGTGACGTTGTAGTTATTACAGCGGGTGTTCCACTTGGAGTTGCGGGTACAACAAATATTTTAAAAGTACAATATGTCGGAAATATTTTAGCTCGTGGTATTGGTTGTGGAAAAAATGTTCTGTCGGGCCGTGCCTGTGTTGCTAAGGTTGTTGAAGAAGCAATAGAATCATTTGTACAAGGTGATATTTTAATTGCTAGAAGTACCGATAACTCTTTTTTACCATATATGAAAAAAGCTTCTGCAATTATTGTTGAAGATGCAACACCCGAAGAAAATAATCATGCTGCCATTGTCGGGAGAACTCTTGATATTCCCGTAATTTATGGAGCTGGCATTGTTACAGAAACAGTAAAAAAAGGACGCACTATTACAATTGATACTGAACATGGTATAGTATATAACGGTGTTGTTAGTACAAAATAAAGAACAGAATAGAAACTAGAAGTAGTGGTCAAGGAATAATGAACTAAGAGTAACGAGCTATAATTCTTAGTTCATAATTTCTAGTTTAACACTATACTGGAGGTGTAAAAATGGAAGTAGATAAAATAGATAATTTTACTGATAAAGAAAATGGTCTTGGTAAAGGTAAATTTGGACCTGCACAAATTCTGATATTCGGATTTTTAGGACTTATTATTATTGGAACAATTCTTTTAATGTTACCTATTAGTACAAATGATGGAGTTATAACTCCATTTTTAGATGCACTTTTTACAGCAACATCCGCAGTTTGTGTTACAGGACTTGTTGTTGAAAATACTCTTGCATATTGGTCAGTATTTGGAAAGTGTGTAATAATTACCTGTATTCAAATAGGCGGACTTGGATTTATGACACTTGTAAGTATGATTTTTGTAATTATGGGTAAGAGAATTACACTTAAAAACAGACTTATTATGCAAGAAGCCTTGAGTTTTAACACACCGTCTGGAGTTGTCCGATTCACCATGCTTATAATTAAACTCACATTATTAATTGAAGGTATCGGAGCATTACTTTTAAGCTTTGTTTTTGTTACAGAATATGGTTTTGTTAAAGGGATATTATATTCAATTTTTCATTCTATTTCTGCTTTTTGTAATGCTGGTTTTGACCTAGTAGGCTCGAATAGTCTTGTACCATATGTAAAAAATGAGTGGTTTAGTTATTCAATTATGATATTAATTATTTTAGGTGGTCTTGGTTATAGCGTTTGGCTTGATACGTATCAAACTTTGAAGCTTAAATTTAACTTGTCTGACCAATTTACTTGGAGACAAACATTTTACAAACTTTCCCTACATACAAAACTTGTATGGATTTTGTCATTGCTTCTTATTTTTGGAGGGTTTATTTTTTTCTTTATTGCAGAATATAACAATCCTGATACGCTTGGTACGCTTTCTTTGAGCGATAAAATTACTGCAGCTATGTTTCAATCGGTTTCACCAAGAACAGCTGGTTTTAATACCTTACCACTAGATAAACTTACAACTGGTTCAAAGCTTGTAACAGTTATACTTATGTTTATTGGTGGCTCACCCGCAGGAACAGCAGGTGGTATAAAAACTGTGACAGTTGGAGTATTAATTTTATGTGCTTTTTCTGTTTTAAAAGGTAATAGTAATGTAGTTGTATTTAAAAAGAAAATTGGTATCGATCAAATTTTAAAATCTCTTACAATTATTACAATTGCTATTTTGATTGTTACCACTGCTCTTACGATTTTAACATTTACAGAAGATGCTTCATTTATGGAACTTTTATTTGAAACTGTTTCAGCATTTGCAACTGTTGGTCTTACACTTGGAATTACAAGCTCACTTAGTATAACAGGCAAAATAGTTATTATAGCTCTTATGTTTATTGGAAGACTGGGGCTTATAACCATTGGAGTTGCACTAGTTGTAAGAGCGGCAAGAAATCCTGCTGGACTTCAATATCCAGAAGAAAAAATTTTAGTAGGATAAATAATTTTATTTGAGAAAGGAATAAATTTTTATGAAAAGTAAACAGTTTATTGTATGTGGAATTGGAAAGTTTGGAACAAGTCTTGCTACAGAGCTTGCAAAAGGAGGATATGAAGTTTTAGTAGTAGATGGAAATGAAGATAGAATACAAGAAATCTCTAGCGTAGTAACTCATGCCGTTCAAGCAAATACAACAGATGTAGATGCAATGAGAGCTCTTGGTATTCGCAATTTTGATGTTGGTATTGTTGCAATAGGAAATGATATTCAATCAAGTATTATGACAACGCTAATATTAAAAGAGCTCGGCATACCATATGTTGTAGCAAAAGCAACAAGTACAATACATGAAAGGGTGCTTAGAAAAATTGGAGCTGATAGAGTTATTCAGCCAGAACTTGACATGGGTAAACGAATTGCAACAAATTTAATTTCAGGCAATATTGTAGAACACATTCAATTATCGGCAGATTATAGTATCGCAGAAATACAAGCTCTTAAAGAATGGATTGGAAAAAGTATAGTTGATGTTAATCTTAGAAGTCGTTACGGGATAAATGTTATTGCAATTCAAAGAAAAGGAAAACTTGATATTTCTCCTCGTCCAGATTATGTTTTTCTTGAAGACGATGTGTTAGTTGTTGTTGGACAAAACGAAAGGATAAAGGCATTGCATAAATAATTATGGACGATAAATATATTACAAGTGTTTCAAATTCTATTATAAAAAATATTAAAGAATTACAAACTAAAAAACAAACTAGACAAAAAGAAGAACTTTTTGTTGTTGAAGGTACTAGAGCAGTTAATGACATTAAAAATATAGCCGATATTTTATATTTTGTAGCAACCGAGAATATTCCAAAAGAAAATTTCACTAAACAAATTCAATGGATTACAGTTTCAGAAAATGTATTTTCATATATCAGTGAAACAAAAACTCCTCAAGGAATTATGGCTATTGTAAAGCAAAAATGCAAATCTTTATCAGAGCTTACTGTAAAAAAAGGCGGTACTTATTTAGTACTTGAAAATATAACTGACCCAGGCAATTTAGGTACAATTATTAGAACAGCATACGGACTTTTTGTTGATGCAATTTTTCTAACAAAAGGTTGTGCTGAATTATATTCTCCAAAAGTTGTGCGTTCTACTATGAGCTCTATTTTAAAAATTGATATAATAAAAAATTATGATATAAGTGATTATATAACATTTTTTAAGAAAAATAATATTAAAATTTATGCTACAGATTTACAACAATCTACTAACCTTTATAATACAAATTTTGATAGCTCTGTTGCGCTAATAATAGGAAATGAGGCTAATGGTGTAAGTGAATATACTAGAGAAAATTCAGATGAATTTATAAAAATTCCCATTCAAAATGGACTTGAATCACTTAATGCAGCCATTGCAACGAGCATTATATTGTATGAGATATCCAAACAAAAATAATAATACACTTTTTTAGATATTTCTTTGATTTTTGTCAAAGTAAATATCTTTTTTTTATAATAAATCATAAGATTAGAGAACACTTATAGATGTTTATTTTTCCTATTTTTGGGATATACTTTAACATGCACTAAAATTAATCTAGGAGCCAAAAAATGTTAGAAGAACAACTAAAAAAAAGATTTAATGAAATTGATACAATTAGCTTTATTGTAGGAAAAAAAATATTAAGAGCAATGCAGAAAAATAAATTAGAATATTCTCATTTTGCTGGAAGCTCTGGCTATGGTTATGATGATAGTGGCCGAGAAGTAATAGAACGCATTTATGCAGATGTATTTAAAACAGAAGATGCTCTGGTTCGTCCTCAGTTGATGTCGGGTACACATGCACTAACCGTATCTTTTTTTGGTAATCTACGACCAGGTGATACACTATTATCAGTAGTAGGAAAACCTTATGATACTCTTTTATCTGTAATTGGAATTAGAGAAGCATCAGGAAGTCTAAAAGAATTTGGTATAAATTATAGACAAGTCGATCTTTTATCAACCAATGAAATAGATTTTGAAGGAATAAAAAATAGTATTGATACAACAACTAAAATGGTAACTATTCAACGCTCAAAAGGATATTCAACACGACCAACTTTGTCAGTAGCTCAAATTGATGAAATAATTAAAGTTGTAAAGTCTGTACGAGCTAATATTATTTGTCTTGTTGATAATTGTTATGGTGAATTTGTTGAAGAAATGGAACCAAGTGAAGTTGGAGCAGATTTAGTTGTTGGTTCATTAATAAAAAATCCTGGTGGAGGACTTTGTGAGTCTGGTGGATATATTGTGGGTAAGAAAAAATTTGTTGAAGCTGCTGCATCAAGACTTACTGCTCCAGGACTTGGTAAAGAAGTCGGAGCAACACTTGGCACAAATAAAAATGTATTACACGGACTTTTTCTAGCACCAGAAGTTGTGGCTAATGCTCTAAAAGGAGCAATCTTTGCAGCCGCAGAATTTGAAAAACTTGGATTTAATACTATTCCAAAATGGAATGAGCAAAGATCCGATATAGTTCAAGCAATTGATTTAAAAACATCTGAAAATGTAATTGCATTTTGTGAAGGAATTCAGCAAGCTGCTCCTGTTGATAGTTTTGTAAAACCTATTCCTTGGGAGATGCCTGGATATGATGTTCCTGTTATTATGGCTGCTGGAGCTTTTGTTCAAGGTTCATCCATTGAGCTTAGTGCAGATGCTCCGATAAAACCACCATATACAGTATTTTTTCAAGGTGGATTAACAACCTATCATGCAAAGATTGGAATAACTATAGCACTTGAAAGCGTTAAAAGGAGCATGAAACAATGAGTAAACGAACTAATGTAAATATAACCACAGAAGAAGCTAAAAAACAAGACAATATTATAACAGAGCTTGCATATCATATTAAAGACAAAGGTCTAACATTTTATATTGGAACTTTTGGTTGTCAAATGAATGCTCTTGATTCTGAAAAAATCGAAGGAATTTTAGTAAAAATAGGATATATAAAAACAGAAAATGAAAAAGAAGCAGATTTTTTAATTTATAATACTTGTTGTGTTAGAGAAAATGCAGAACTTAAAATTTATGGAAAACTTGGAGCATTAAAACATCGTAAGAAAAAAAATCCTAATTTTATGATTGCTCTTTGTGGATGTATGATGCAACAAGACATTGTCTTAGAAACATTAAAAAAGAGCTATAAATTTGTTGATATTATTTTTGGAACTTTTAATATATATAAGCTTCCTGAACTTTTACAAGCTAGAATTGAAACAGGAGAACATATAATAGATATTTGGGAGACTCATGAAGACATTGTAGAAGATTTGCCAAGTATTAGAAAACATGAATTTAAATCTTGTGTTAATATTATGTATGGATGTAATAATTTTTGCACTTATTGTATTGTACCATATGTTAGAGGACGTGAGCGTAGTCGTCAAATGGAAGATATTTATTTACAAGTAAAAAATCTTGTAGCTGAAGGTGTAAAAGAAATTATGCTTCTTGGTCAGAATGTAAATTCCTATGGTAAGAATTTAGAAGATGGAGCAACATTTGCTCATCTTTTAGAAAAAATTGCAACTATTGAAGGTCTTAAGCGTATTAGATTTATGACTTCACATCCAAAAGACTTTAGTGATGAACTAATAGAATGCATTACTAAACATGATAATATTTGTAATAGTATACATTTACCATTTCAATCTGGTAGCACATCTATTTTAAAACAAATGAATAGAGGATATACAAAAGAAGATTATTTAGCTCTGGTTAATAAAATAAAAAAATCTATTCCTAATGTAACTCTCACAACAGATATTATTGTAGGGTTTCCTGGAGAAACTGATAAAGATTTTTCAGATACAATAGATGTAGTTAAACAAGTCAAATATTTAAGTGCATTTACTTTTATTTATTCCAAAAGAACTGGAACCCCCGCCGCTACAATGGAAAATCAAATTGATGAAAAAACAATTAAAGTTAGATTTAATGAGCTAGTAAATACTGTAGACAACATTTCATCAGAATTTATGCACGCTCAAATTGGTCAAGAATATGAAGTATTACTTGAAGATACCAGTAAAAATGATTTGGATATGTTAAGTGGTAGAACTGATACTGGAATTTTAGTGCATGTAAAAGCTCCTATAAATTTTATTGGAGAATTTGTAAAAGTTAAAATAATATCAGCCAAAACACATTATTTAATAGCTGAGAGGAGATAACTGATGTGATTAAGATTTTAAAAAGAATGCGAAATAGCAATGCGGAACGCAAAGATGTCAAAAAAAATGAGCATCAAACTAGGCTTGAACTGGCACAAAAACTTTTGGATCAAGGTATGTCTAAGGAAAAAATAGCTCTTATTATCGGACTTGAAGCAAAAGACATTGTAGATTTAACACCAAATGAATAAATTGATTTAAATAAAGTGATTTACAGAAAGGAAATATTATATATGACACCTATGATGAAACAATATTTTCAAGTTAAAGAAAAATATAATGACTGTATTTTATTTTTCCGTCTTGGAGATTTTTACGAAGTATTTTATGATGATGCAATTCTTGCAAGTCGAGAACTTGAGCTTACTTTAACCAAAAGGCACGCTAATGGCTCAGCTCCACCTATGTGTGGTGTGCCATATCATTCTGTTGACACATATATTGGACGCTTAACAGAAAAAGGATTTAAAGTAGCTATATGTGAGCAAATAGAGGATGCGGCAGAAGCAAAAGGTATTGTAAAAAGAGATGTAGTAAAAGTTGTTACACCTGGAACAAGTTTAGATAGTCTAAAAAATAATTATATAGCTTGTATTATTAAGACAGGAGATAGTTATGGTATTAGCTTTTGTGATGTTGCAGCATGTATATGGAAAGTTACTCATATAGAAAAAGATACTAAAAAAGTAATTGATGAAATTGCAAAACATATGCCTGTTGAATGTCTTATCAATTCAGATGTTGTAAATACTAACATAGAAGCATTTTTAATCCAAGAATGTCATGCTTTAGTTCAATCTATACAAGTGCCAGAAAACCCTAAGCAAGAATTAAAAGAACACTTTAATAATAATATAATGAAATCGCTTGACCACGATAGTCTTATTTTATGTGTTAGCTCTTTGCTTAATTATTTAAAAAGCATTGCCAAAAATTCACTTGCTCATTTAACAAATATACACGTTTATAATATAAGCTCTAGTATGTATATTGGAGCTGAAACTGTACGAAGTTTAGAGCTTATAGAAACTATGCGAGATAAAAGTAAAAAAGGTTCACTTTTAGGTACTTTAGATAAAACTATAACGCCTATGGGTAAACGTAAAATTAAAAATTGGATATTAGCTCCTCTTATCAATAAAGAAAAAATAAATGATAGACTAAATGCTGTAGAAGAATTATATAAAGATGTTTTTCTTCATAGCGAGTTAAAAACAAATCTTAACCAAATATGTGATTTAGAAAAAATTGTTGCTAAAATAGGATACAAGACTTGTAATGCTAAAGATATATTAGCTTTAAAAAATTCAATATTTTATTTGCCACAAATAAAAACTATACTTGGAAGCATAACAAGTAATGAATTGTCAAAGATATATAGCAATTTTGATATTTTAGAAGATATTTATAATTTAATAGATAGTTCTATTGAAGAAGATGCTCCTGTTTCTGTAAGAGATGGTGGATTGATTAAAAAGACTTATAATAATGAAGTTTTTCGACTTAAAGAAATAAAAGAAAAAGGAGCATCTTGGTTATTAGGAATAGAAAGTAGAGAAAGAGAAAAAACAGGTATTAAAAATTTAAAAATTAAATATAATAAAGTTTTTGGATATTTTTTAGAAGTAACTAATTCTAACAAACATTTAATTCCAGATGATTATATTAGAAAACAAACTCTTGTGAATTGTGAACGATATATAACTGACGAACTTAAAACCATTGAAGAAGAACTTTTAAATGCAGAGGATTTAGTTTGTAAACTTGAATATGATATATTTGTAGAAATATTACAAGAAATAGAAAAAAATATAAAACGTATATTAGATGTATCTGAAAGTATTGCAAAACTTGATGTCTATTTATCATTTAGTGAAGTTGCTATTAAAAATAACTATATAAAACCACTTATTATAACTAATGGTGAAATCAATATTAAAGATGGTCGACATCCTGTAGCAGAAAATATAATAGGAGTTTCTTCATTTATAGAAAATGATACTAACTTAAATAATAAAGATTTGCAGATTTCTTTGATTACAGGACCTAATATGGGTGGTAAATCAACATATATGAAACAAGTAGCTCTTATTACATTGATGTCACAAATTGGCTCTTTTGTTCCTGCTACTTTAGCAGAGATTTCTATAGTTGATAAAATATTTACTCGTGTTGGAGCATCAGATGATTTAACAAGTGGTCAAAGTACATTTATGGTTGAAATGAATGAGATTTCTAATATATTAAGCAATGCTACTTCAAAGAGTTTGCTCATACTTGATGAGATAGGTCGAGGTACTAGTACATTAGATGGTCTTAGCCTTGCACAAGCTATAATAGAGTACGTGTCTACAAACAAGATAGGAGCGAAAACTTTATTTTCGACTCATTACCATGAGTTACCTGAGCTAGTAAATGAGCGTAAAAATATTAAAAATTATTATGTAAGCGTCAAGCAAACATATAATTCTCTATTATTTTTGCACAAAATAAAAGAAGGAGTTTCAGGTAAAAGTTTTGGTATAGAAGTGGCAAAGCTTGCGGGGCTTCCTGACGATGTCTTAAAGCGTGCTAGTGAAATACTCAAAAGATTAGATATTGATAATAAAAATATCATTCCAAAAGAAGAACTTAAACCATCTAAATTTTCATTTGATACTAGTAATTATAACACTTTGGTAGATGAGATAAATGATATCGATATCATGAATTTAACTCCAGCAAATGCATTTGATACTATCCAGTATCTTAAAAGCTTAGTAAAAAAGGATGTCGTGAATGATTAAAATATTAGACACTCTTACTATAAATCAAATAGCAGCGGGTGAAGTAATAGAACGACCAGCATCAGTTATAAAAGAGCTCGTAGAAAATAGTATAGATGCTAAAGCAAGTAGTATTACTGTTGAAATTAAAAATGGTGGTATTGATTTAATGAGAGTTACTGATAATGGTGAAGGATTTCAATTAGATGAGATGGAAATAGCATTTATAAAACATGCTACTAGTAAAATAGAATGCACAAAAGATTTAGAAAGTGTTTTAACTATGGGCTTTCGTGGAGAAGCTCTATCAAGTATTAGTTCAATTTCAAAAATTCAACTTGCTAGTAAAAACATTGATAGTATTGTTGGCAAAAAAATTGAGCTTATAGCTGGAAAGGTTATAAATAGTATAGAAATTTCTGTTTCACAAGGCACTACTTTTATAGTTAAAGATTTATTTTTTAATGTACCAGCGAGAAAAGCTTTTTTAAAATCAAACGGAAAAGAAGCAAGTAAAATTACTGATATAATGTATAAACTTGCTCTAGCTAACCCTAAAATTGCCTTTAAATATTTTAAAGATGATAAATTAATATTTCAAACTAGAGGAAATTCCGATTTAAAAGAATTAATATTTAATTTATATGGAAAAGAAATGTCTGTATGTACTACCCCCGTTTGTTATAAAAATGAAAATATAGAAATTACAGGCAGAATAGGCAAATTAATGTTAAGTAAATCAAATAGAAATTTTGAATTATTTTTTATAAATGGTAGATACTTAATTAGCAAAATTTTAAGTTCTGCATTAGAAGAAGCATATAAAACTTTTACAATGATTAATAAATTTCCTGTTGCTTTTTTGTACATTAAAATGCCAACTAATGAATTAGATATTAATGTTCATCCAGCAAAATTAGAGGCGAGATTTAAAAATGAAGATGAAATTGCTCTAAATATTATAAATGCTATTAAAGAAAGTTTTCAAAATACAGATTTAATTCCAACCTTAAAAGAAACTTTGTATAAGCCTAAAATAAATAAACTTGAACATATGCAAATAGAGCTATTATATCCTGCTATTAAACCAGATGTTGAAAAAAAAGAACTTAAATTTACTGACTTAATTAAAGAGCAAGCAACTGAAGTAGTAGCAGTAGCTGACCCTGGAATAGAATATAATATAAATGAGCATAAAAAAATACACCCTATAATTGATGAAATGCCTACAAAATCGACTGAAAATATACAAATAGAGCAAATACAATTAGAAACTTTTCCTTCAAAAAGTTCAATAAATATTTCACAATCTGCAATAAAAAAAGTAATTAAAATTCCTCAAGAAGGCATAGATTATTTCTTATTAGGTCAGATTTTTGAAACATATTGGTTGATAAAATTTGGAGATAAAGTATTAATTATGGATCAACATGCTGCACATGAAAGAGTGATGTATGAAAAATTTTTGGAAGACTTTAAAAATAGTGTGATAAGCTCACAACAATTGTTGAGCCCTATAATTTTTAGACCTAGTCCATTTTCACTTTGTATTATAGAAGAAAATCTTGTTCTATTAGAAAGATTAGGATTTGAACTTGAAACTTTAGGAGAATTGGACGTAATTATAAGAGGAGTGCCTTTTATTTTTAATAAACCAATGAATGAAAATCAGGCAAAAGAATTTTTAGAAAATTTCAGCAGTAATAAACAAATCCCTTTACAAGATGAAGAAAAAATAATAGGTATGGCTTGTAAAGCAGCTATAAAAGGAAATAATAAAATTGATGCCACTGAGTGCAAAAAGCTTATCGAAAAATTATTATTAGTTAATAATCCTTATAGTTGTCCTCATGGCAGACCAATTTTAATAAGTATTGAAAAAGAAGATATTGAAAAATTATTTAAAAGAATAGTATAGCGAGGTTATTTATGAAAAAAATGGCGGTTCACAGTGGAAGTTTTCATGCAGATGATGTATTTGCTGTTGCATTAATGCAAGGAATATATAACGATTTAGAAATAATTAGAACGAGAAAAGATGATGAACTAAAAAAATGTGATATAGTAGCAGATGTTGGAGGAGGTAAGTATGACCATCATTGCGTTGATAAAAAATACCGACCTGATGGAATTCCGTATTGTGCATTTGGGTTGCTCTGGCAAGATTTTTACAAAGATTATATAGAGGAAAATTTTCCTAAAAATCAATTAAATAACGAGCAACTTCTACAAATAAAAAATCAAATTGCACTAAATTTTATTACTCTAATAGATGCTCATGATAATGGTATTGATATTGTTAAATCTGATTATAAAATAATGACTTTACCAAATGTTATAGATATGTTTGTACCAATTAATACAAATATAGATGAAGTTAATAAAGCATTCTTTGAAGCTGTAAAACTTGCAAAAAAATTACTTTATAGTATAGTTGAAAAAGAAATAAAATATTTTGATGATTTTAACTATATAAAAGAGCAGCTGGAAATACAAAATCCAGCTGAAAGCCATATATTAATTTTAAATAAAAAAATTGGTTATAAAAAAGCTTTATTAGAGCTAGATAAAAAAGAAGATGTTCTATTTGTAATATTTGAAGATTTGTCAGGCAAATGGATGGTTCAGAATGTTCAAATATCAGAGCAAAGTTTTGTAGCGCGAAAAGATTTACCAAAAAGCTGGGCAGGGCTTAATAACGAAGACCTTGACAAAGTAACCGGTGTTGATGGCTGTGTTTTTTGTCACCCAGCTAGATTTTTATGTGGCAATAAAACAAAAGAAGGTGCAATTGAACTTGCACAAATAGCAGTAACAACTGCTGATAATTAATAATTTTCTATATCAACTTCAATAACATTAGAAGCGGAGTAACCTAAAAACATACTTGCCATGTCTTGCATGTGTGCTTTTTGGTCGCTCACATAAAATTGATAAGTTGGAGAAGTGGTCGATTGCATATTTTCATTTAATAAACGCATTCCCATTTTATGTGCGGTTTCGTTTGCTGGATTTATAAGTTTTATACGTTCTCCGACCACTTCTTGAATATCATTACAAAGTATAGGATAATGTGTACATCCAAGTATCAGAGTGTCTATGTTTTTGCTCAATAAGTCTTTTAAATATTTTGCTATCACCATTTTTGTAACATCTGAATTTATCCATCCATCTTCCACTAGTGGAACAAACAATGGACAGGCCTTAGAATAAATTACATATTCTGGATGGTTTTCTTTTAAAAGAGCTGTATATCGTCCGCTTTTTATTGTACCTTCTGTACCTATCACACCAATTCGACCATTTTTAGTTTCTCTAATTGCCATGGTTACACCGGGTCTTACAACACCTTCAATAATTAAATCTGGAAATAGCTCATGTAATTCAAGAGCACAATTTGAATTAACTGTGTTACAGGCAATTATAACAGCTTTGACATTTTTAGTTAATAAAAACCGTATTATTTGAGCTGAAAATTTTGTTATGGTTGCTTTTGATTTATTTCCATATGGAACTCTTGCAGTATCTCCAAAATATATTATAGATTCATTTTTTAGTTGTTTCATCACTTCTTTTACAACAGTAAGCCCTCCCAGGCCAGAATCAAAAATTCCAATTGGTCTATTATCCATTTTGGCTACCTCTACTATAGAGATGCTAAATCAATTAATTTAGTAATCTGTTCTTTTATTGATATACCAGCCTCTTTAAATAACATAGGATACATACTAATTTTTGTAAATCCAGGCATAGTATTTATCTCATTAAAAATTATTTCATTATCTTCTGTAACAAAAAAATCTACACGAGATAATCCTTTTGCATCTACTGCTTTATATATTTTCATTGCAGCTTTTCTTATTTCTTCTTTAGTTGTTTCTGGTAAATCTGCATTTATGATTGTTTTTGAATCAGAATTATTATATTTAGCATCAAAATCATAAAATTCTGCTGCTGCTAAAATCTCTCCAACTCCTGAAACTATTATATCATCATTTCCAAGAACTGCTGTTTCAAGCTCACGTCCAATAATAGTTTCTTCAACTAAAATTTTTGCATCTTCTTTAGCCGCAACTTTAATGGCTTTTTCAAGTTCTTTTCTATTATGAGCTTTATTAATTCCAACGGATGAACCTGCATTAGCTGGTTTTATAAAATATGGGTAGTCAAAGGCTTTTTCTATTTTCTCAAGTACTAATGCCATATCTTTTAGCTCATTTTCTCTTACTAATATATACTTTGCTTGTTTTACACCTGTTTTTTCTACAGCAATTTTTGTAAAAGATTTATCCATTGAAACAGCAGAGCTAAGTATGCCACATCCTACAAATGGAAGTTTTGCTAATGAGCATAATCCTTGAATGGTTCCGTCTTCACCATATTTACCATGCATAATTGGAAATACTTTATTTATCTTAATATTAACAATATCCTGTGCATCACGCATTAAAAGTAGTCCTCTATGTGTTGCATCTGGACTTAGTATGCAGGATACTCCTTTTTCTTGCCAATTATTAGTTGTAAAATCAAAGTTTGCTCCTCTGTATAAAAGCCATTTACCTTCTTTTGTAATTCCCACAGGATAAATATCAAAAAGTTCTTGGTCAATATTTTCATAAATTGTAGTAACGGACTTTAAGGATACTTCATGTTCCGAAGATTGTCCCCCAAAAATTAACAAGATATTTTGTTTCATGAAAAAATACTCCTTTCTCATTTAAAATTATTAATAATTAACTCTACTTATTATTTTACTTATTATCTTACTTTTTTATTACTTTTATACGAATTATTTATAGGTCAAAATAAGAAAGAAATATGTCATAAAAAAAGCAATAGGTTAAACTATCGCCTCTATACTTTCTTTCATAGCTTCTATACAAATTTCAGCCACTTCTTTAACTTCCATACCAAGCATATCGCAACCTTTTTTGATTATTTCTCTATCACATTTAGCTGCAAATCTTTTATCCTTAAAATTCTTCATAAAACTTGATACTTTTAAATCTGTAATGCCATTTGGACGCATACGAGCAGCCGCAGAAATTATTCCTGTTAGCTCATCAACGGTAAATAAACTTTTTTCACAATTAGTTATAGGTTCTACATCTGAGCATATAGTCCAGCCATGACTTAAAATAGCACGAATTTCTTCGTCTGATAATCCAGCCTGTTCTAGATCTTGTTTTGTATGTTGTAAATGTTCAGTAGGATATTTTTCATAATCATAATCATGCAAATATCCAATTGCTTTCCAATGAGCAACATCCTCTCCAAAATGTTTTGCCATGCCACCCATTGCTACCATAACCGCCTGAGCATGTGAAATTAAATGAGGTTGTGTTACCATACCAGCTAATAATTTTTTTGATTTTTCTATTGTTAACATAATCTTTTCCTTCCATTTTTTTGTATTTAAAATACCATTTATAATTATTTATGTCAACTCTAAAAAACAATATTATCTAATCAAAAAAACTATGATAAATATAAAATAAGAACCTGCTCACTAACTTTGTCAGGTTCCTCAAATGATTTGTATAATTCAAAATAAATTAAGCACTTATAGCAATTTCTATATCAGATTCTTCTTTTGAATATAAAGATTTTAATATAATTGGAGTTGCAATGGAAGAAAGAATTACAAGGATAATAACAGCTGAAAATAATGTTGGATTCATTAACCCTGCATTTAAACCTTTTTGTGCTACAATCAGTGCAACTTCTCCACGAGCCATCATTCCAACACCTATTTTTAAAGAATCTAGTTTATTAAAACCCATAAGTTTTGCGCCAAAACCACATCCTAATACTTTAGACAAAAGTGCTATAATTACAAAACCTATAGTAAATAATAATACTGGTAAAGTAAATCCTGTTATTTCTGTTTTAAGACCAATTCCTGTAAAAAATATTGGACTAAATAACATATAAGAATTTATATCAATTTTTCCTACTATATATTCAGATGAAGATAAATTATATAATACTATACCTGCAACATATGCTCCTGTAATATCAGCAATACCAAAGAAATGTTCTGCAATATAAGCAAAAAGTAAACATACTGCAAACCCATAAATTGGTAAACGTCTTCTATGAGGATCTTGATGGTCAACATATTTAAAAATATAGTGAATAATTACACCAAGTATTAATGCCACTACGAAAAATCCTAAAGTGTTTCCTATAACAGCCAATCCACTACTATCTGGATTTTTAAATCCTATTACAAAAGTAAGTAAAATGATGCCTACAATATCATCTATAATGGCTGCACTTAATATTGCAGTACCAATTTTTCCTTTAAGTTTACCCATTTCTCTTAATGTTTCAACTGTAATACTAACAGAAGTTGCAGTAATAATAACTCCTATAAATATTGCTTCTAAGAAACCGTCGCTACCTATTGGGGCAAAACCACCCATATATAAAGAATATAGTAAATAACCACCTATTAATGGCACAATTACACCAAGTCCTGCAATACAAATAGATGCAACCCCTGTGTTTTTAAGTTCTTTTAAATCAGTTTCAAGCCCTGCTGTGAACATTAACATAATAACTCCAAGTTCACCCATTTGTAATAAAAATTCTGTTTCGTTAACCCAACCAAGTACATTAGGTCCAATTATTAAACCTGCAACTAATATTCCGGCTACTTGTGGTAATTGTAACTTTCTGAATAAAATACCAAACATTTTAGCCATCAATAAAATAATTGCTAAATCCAAAAAGAATCCATAGTCAAGCATCTTTTCTTCATCTCCTATTAATATATTTTTGTCAACTATATTATAACTTTATAAATAAAATATTTCAATAGTACAACATTATGCAATATTTTTTAATAATTGTGCAAAAATTATACTTTAAATTTTTAGCATAATATTTTTTTTAAATAATAACTAACTTTTTTTATATGTTTTGAAAAAAAAAATAATCTTGTAATATTATTTTGATATTTTTTAAAATTTTCTTATATATTTTATTTTTTTGTAAATTATTACTTTTTATGGAATAAATTACAAATAGTAATTGACAATTTTTAATTTAGGAATTAAAATATTGATATTAATATAATGATAAGGAGAATTTTTTTGAAAAAACCAAATGTAATAATAATTTATGCAGATGATTTGGGTTATGGTGATTTGTCATGTTATGGAGCGGAGGATATTAACACTCCAAATATCGATAATTTATTAGAAAATGGGATAAAGTTTACAAATGCTTATTCAACATCAGCTGTTTGCACACCTGCTAGATATAGTATAATTACTGGAGAATATCCTTTTAGAAATGAATATACAAAGATTTTACCTGGGAATGCCAAATGCATAATTGATACAGATGTATATACTCTTCCAAAGATGTTTAAAACAGCTGGATATAATACAGCTGTTATTGGCAAATGGCATCTTGGATTAAGTGATGGTGATATAAATTGGAATGGGCAAATAACAAAAACACCTAATGATTTAGGATTTGATTATTCTTTTATTTTTCCTGGAACAAATGATAGAGTTCCATTAGTTTATATTAAAAATAGACAGATTTATAACTTGGATCCTAATGATCCAATTGAAGTTTGCTATCAAATGAAATGTCCATTTGAAAATGAAATTGACACTTATGAAAATAGTCCTGAAAAAATAGTAATGGAATCAAGTATGGGGCATAATAGAAGTCTTATTAATGGAATTGGACGTATTGGCTTTATGCGTGGCGGTAAAAGTGCAATTTGGAAAGATGATGAGCTCTCAGAAACTTTTTTAGGAGAAGTTAAAAATTTTATAGATGAAAAAAGAGATAAGCCTTTCTTTATATACTACGCTCTTCATCAACCACATGTTCCACGTGTTCCAAGTGCTAGATTTAAAGGAGCAACCGCTCTTGGACCAAGAGGGGATGTTATTGTAGAACTTGACTGGTGCATTGGTGAACTAACATCCTATTTAAGAGAAAATAATTTATTAGATGATACTATCATAATTTTCTCAAGCGATAATGGCCCTGTTCTAAATGATGGATATGATGATAAGGCATACGAACTTAATAAAAACCATAGACCTGCTGGCCCACTTAGAGGTGGAAAATATAGTAAATTTGATGGTGGAGCTAGAGTTCCATTTATTTTGTCATGGTCAAATAATATTTCTAAAGCTGAAAGTCCAGCATTACTTAGTCAGGTAGACTTAATGAATTCATTTGCTAATATGTTAGATATATCTCTTGATAAATATGATGCTAAAGATAGTCAAAATATGATAGATGTATTGCTTGGTAAAACTATAGTAGGACGTCCCAGTCTCGTTTTTGAAAGTGGTAAAAAAATTAGAATATTAAGACGTGGCAAATGGGCGTATTTACAACCAAGTGAAGGAGAAGAAATAATACCAATAGTACTTAATGAAACTGGAAATAGTTTAAATGATCAGCTTTACAATATGGATTATGATATTAGTCAACGCATTAATGTGGCGGATCAATATCCACAAATTGTAGAAAGTATGAAACAAGAGTTAGAACAAATTTTACAAAGTACACACACAAGAAAGAAATCAATTTAAATATTAATCATTTAAGAAAGGAAAATAAATAATGAGATTAGTTATTGCATCTAAAAAATATATTGGTAAAAAACTTGCACAACCTATTAAAACAAGTACAGGAATTTTATTTGCACACATTGGTACAGAACTTACACAACAAGTAATTGATAAAATTAAAACAATGGGTATTAATTATATTTATATAGAAGAACCATTTGCACATGATGTTGTTATAACTCCTGTTTTTGAAGATAACACTAAAACAACTTTACTAAATAACTTGATCCGTTTATATACTCAAATACAAAAAAATCAATCAATTGACATACGTTTATTAGCTCAAATTGTAATTATGATACAGGATGAAATTAATTTAACTGAAAATGCATTTTTATTTAGAGATATTTTTAAAAATGAAATTGAAGAACTTGCTTTTCATTCAATAGAAGTTGCAATATATTGTTTTGCTATTGCTCGAAATAACAATATGAAATATCAAGATATTGAAAAACTTATTGCAAGTGCTATTTTACATGATATTGGTAAACTAGTGAAAAATTCAAATTCAAGCACACATCACGAAATGGCTGTAAATATAATTCGCACTAATATTACTATATCACCAGTTATATATATACCTATTTTGCATCTTCATGAAAAAATTGATGGATCAGGTCCATATAAAATAAAGGGTGACAAGCTGCATGTTCATGCACAAATACTGCATATAGCTAATAATTATTCTAATCTTGCCCAAAAAGAATCTGACATTAATCAAAGAATAGAAATTTTTAATATGGAAGCTTCTAACCGATATGATCTTGAGTTATTTAAAAAAGCTAATGAAATATTATATTGTTATCCAAATGGTATTATGGTTGAGCTCACAAATGCTAAAGTTGGTATTGTTATTAAGCAAAATGTTGGATTTCCTTCCCGTCCTTTAATAGTCACTACACAAGGAGAAGTTATTAACTTATTACATGAAACTACAACTTTTATCAAAAAAACCATTAATTAATATTTGGAGCTCATATGCATATAAAAGGTTTACAACCTGCTCATTTTTTTAAAGTAGGAAAACTCAATTTTACCTTTTAAAATATATAAAGAACCAAATTTTGATTGTACAATTTATGTTATGATTAGTCATATTTTAAATATTGAAAATCATAACATATTAAATTGAATACCTAGATTATGTAACATGTAGAATTTTTTAACATATAAATAATATTGCAGGTAATTTTATCCAAAATTTTGTATAAATACTTTTATTTCCATATTATTTTACAATAAGCTATTGTATTTATATAGTTATTTTAGAATACTATTTTATATTAGAATTCATTCTAATAAATAATGTGTGTACAAGGCTAGATAAATATTTCGTATTAATCTACTATTTTAATTGATAGTATTTTTTTGTAGAAATATTTAATAGTTAAAAATGAAAGGAAGAAAATATATTATGAGATTAGTTATAGCCTCTAAAAAACACATTGGTAAAAAGCTTGCTTATCCAATTAGAACTTATACAGGATTGCTCTTTTTACCAGCTGGTAAAGAACTTACAGATTCCATTATCACTAAAATTAAACATTTAGGTATTACTTATATCTATATCGAAGAAACTTTTTCAGATGAAGTTGTTATGGAACCAGTGTTTGAAGATATTGTTAAATTAGATTTATTAACTGATTTAATCAATATGTATACTCAGATAAAAAAAACAAAAGTGATTAACGATCGTTTATTACTACAAATTATAAATATGATAATTGATGAAAGTAATATTAATGAAAATTCTGTTTTATATAGAAATCCTACAAAAGAGCAAATTGATGAAATAGCTGCTCATTCATTGGAAGTTGCTATTTATTGTATCGCTATTTGTCGAAATAGACGTACTAAATATCAAGATATTGAAAAAATTGTTGCTAGTGCTATTTTACATGATATTGGAAAACTAATACTAGATTCAAAACCTCCATTAGAAAGAGCTCTCAATATGATGCGTGCTAATACTACTATATCACCTCTTGTATATGTTCCTGTTTTGCATATTCATGAAAAAATTGATGGCTCAGGTCCCTATAAAATAAAAGGTGATAAACTTCATTTGCATGCTCAAATACTTCATATTGCGAATAATTACAGTAATCTCGTACAACAAGTTCTTGATATTAATCAACGAATAGAAGTTTTTAATATGGAAGCCTCTACAAGATATAATTTTGAGATATTCAAAAAAGCTGCTGAAGTGTTATATTGTTATCCAAATGGACTAATGATTGAGCTAACAAATTCTGTAACGGGAATTGTTGCTAAACAAAATATAGGATTTCCTTTACGTCCTATCATAATTACAAAAACAGGAACAGTTATTGATTTAATGAAAGAACCTACACTTTTTATCAAGGAGATAATTGACTAATATGTATTATTCTCAAATAAAAAAATTTGATACCGCAAATGGCTTAGGTATTCGAACTAGTCTGTTTGTTTCAGGTTGCACAAGATCTTGTGAAGGATGTTTTAATGAAGAATATAAAAACTTTAATAATGGCTTATTATGGGACACTAAAGCAGAAATAGATTTTTTACAACATATTAGTTCTCCTAATATTCAAGGAGTATCTATTTTAGGTGGAGAACCCTTTGATCAAATTTATGACAATTCATTATTAAATCTTATACTAAATATTAAGAAAACTACTAATAAAAATATTTGGATTTATTCAGGCTATACTTTTGAGGAAATTTTAAATCATAAAAAACGTAAACTGATATTAGAATATTGCGATATATTAGTTGATGGTGAGTTTATAAAAAAATTAAAAGATATACGTCTATCATTTAGAGGAAGTAGCAATCAAAGAATAATTGATGTTCAAACCAGTTTTTCACAAAATAAAATTGTATTATATAATATCTAATTTTAAAGGAGTATTATGGAAGGTAAAATAATTAAAGGTATTGCAGGTTTTTTTTATGTAGCACCAACTGAAAGTAAACAAATATATGAATGTAAAGCAAGAGGTAAATTTAGAAATGAGAATCAAACTCCACTCATTGGAGATATTGTTAAAATTAGCACAACAAATTATGAAGGGAGTACTGCTGGTAATTTTTTACAGGGTACCATAGATAAGATTTTACCCCGAAAAAATAAACTCATTAGACCGCCAGTTGCTAATGTAGATCAAGGAATCATTGTATTTTCACTTTCATATCCTGTAATGCATTTAGATTTATTAGATAGATTTTTAGTAATGATGGAAATATCTAAAATAGATGCAATAATTGTTTTAAATAAACTAGATGAAGTTATAAATGAAAGATATAAAGAAATTGTTGCAGGATATAAATTAACAGGCTATAATGTAATTTGCACATCTGTAAAAGATGATAATATTAATATAGAACAAATTAAAGATTTATTAAAAAATAAAACTTCATTTTTTGCAGGTCCTTCTGGAGTTGGAAAATCTAGTTTATTAAATGCTATTTGCCCCAACTTTAAATTAGAAACTGGTCAAGTAAGTCAAAAAATAAAAAGAGGAAAACATACAACCAGGCATACTGAACTTTTAACATTAGCTTTTGGTGGATATGTACTAGACACACCTGGTTTTACTTCATTAAAATTTGATATTATAGAACCCAATTTATTAAAAAATTATTTTATAGAATTTAATCAGTATGAAAATGAATGTAAATTTAAGGGTTGTACTCATATTCATGAGCCAGGATGTAATGTAAAAAAAGCTGTTGAAGATAATAAAATATATAAATCAAGATATCAAAGTTATTTAAATTATTTTGAAGAATTAAAAAATACTAAGAAATGGTAGGTTAAAATAATATGACTCATTTAGCTCCCTCAATATTAGCGGCAGATTTTTCAAACCTTAGAGATGATATAAAAAAAGTAGAAGATGCGGGTGTAAAATATATGCATTTAGATGTTATGGATGGACATTTTGTTCCAAATATAAGTTTTGGGTTACCTGTTATAAAATCTTTAAGAGCGCATATAAAAGGAATAATGGATGTTCATTTAATGGTAACTAATCCAGATCATTATATTAAAGAATATACAAATGCTGGGGCTGATATAATTACTGTTCATTATGAAGCATGTATTCATCTCAATAGAACCATAGAATTAATTAAAACTAACGGAGCAAAAGCAGCTGTTGCAATAAATCCAGCTACTCCTGTTTCTGTTTTAGTTGATATCATAGATTATTTAGACATGGTATTAGTAATGAGTGTTAACCCTGGCTTTGGAGGTCAAAAATTTATTTCAAATACACTAAAAAAAATTCGTCAAGTAAAAGAATTGGCACCAAATATTTTAGTAGAAGTAGACGGTGGCATAACTTTGATGAATGTTAAAGAAATAACACAAGCAGGAGCAAATTTAATTGTGGCAGGCTCAAGCGTATTTGAAGAAGGAAGATCTCAAGAAAATGTAAAAAATTTTTATCATATATTTGAGAGGTAATGTAGAATGAAAGTTGCAATTTTAGTCAATGGATATTACGGAAATTATAAGTTTTGTGAAGATTTACAAGATTATGATATTATCATTTGTGCTGATAATGGTTTATTTCACGCAAATTATTTAAATATTACACCAAGCTTTATAATTGGTGATTTTGATAGTGTTGACCAAGAATTATTGGAAAAATATAAAGATGTTAAGAAACAAATTTTGAATGTTCAAAAAGATGAAACTGATACGGAAGCAGCTGTAGATTATGCAATTAATATAGGTGCAACGGAAATTGTGATCTATGGTGGGATTGGAACTAGATTTGACCATTCATTTGCTAATGTATCATTACTTGTAAGGCTTAATAATTTAGGTATAAAATCAAGTATAAAAAATTCACATAACACTATTTATTTAGTAAATAAAAAGATAGATATTAAAGCACAAAAAGATACACTTGTAAGCTTATTACCTCTTAGCGAAAAAGTAACAGGAGTAAAAACAACTGGACTTTATTATTCTTTAAGTAATGCAACATTTGACATGGGTAAATCCTATGGTATAAGTAATGTTATGACTAAAAATTTAGCCAGTATTTCATTAAAAACTGGAAAACTGCTTGTCATCCTAGCAATTGATTAAAAAACATCACCAAATTACGTAATTATTGCAACATGTTTGAAATTTTAGCATATTATAGAAATATCAAAGTGTAAATATATTTAAGGCGGTGAATTCATGATTATTAAAGTTATAACTCCCCCTAAGTTTATGAGAAAAATATTAGCTAAGATATTTCGTGTAAATACAAAAGATTGATAACAAAATAAAATCATCTTGTTCGTTTAAAAATATGCTTTTTATATTAAAAAAAATCTAAGCTTCCCCTAAAAAGAGGACACTGAAAAACTAAAGAACTGAATAAAATAATATTTTAAAATTATCAAACATGTTCAATTTTATCTTTAGCTACTGAAGTTAGGTGTAAGCTCCAGATTTGTGTTTACTTGAAAGCCTCCCCTGAAAAGGAGGCCACCGAAAAACTAAAAAGCTGAACAAAATAATATTTTTAAATTATTAAATATGTTCAATAGTATATATAATTTTAAAATTTTGAACTCTTTTTTCTATATCCATATCTAATTATTCCATTTAATCCTCCAATATTTTCAGTATTTTTTTTAAATTTACTACAAATATGCTCATTTGCCCCTTGTAATTGCATACCTTTTAAGCCTGTAGTTAATGCTACATCATACCCAGGCCTATTTTTTAGTTCTCCATTTTTAGCTTCTATTTTATATCTTTCCTTAGCTCTTTTTTTAAAATATTCACTTTTTTGAAACTTTATTTGCTCTTTAAATATATCACTTTTTATTGTTACTGAATAGCTTTTAGTTTTTGCTCCTTCTTTATAACATCAACTTTTGCTCGCCCAATAGTCTTATATGTTGCATGAATTTGTCTATTTATATTTGAAGCACATATATCATCACTATCAATTAAAACTAATGCGCCTATTCCTATTCTCCCTAAAGCTTCAGTAGCATATGAGCCAACACCACCGATACCGAAAATTGCAACAGTTTTACTTTGAAGAACATTAAGAGCCTGATCTCCTATTAACATTTGTGTTCGTGAAAAAGCATCTAACATAAAAATTTCCTTTCTGATTTCTTATTAATTGTAAACCTGTAGTATTCCTATTTACCTAAATTTTCATACAAAGTACTTTATTTAGAGTATAGTGAACTACTTTCTCCTATTCTAACGCTTAGAGGATATTAAATGAGAAAAATAAGATTAAATAACAGAGCAAACGCATATATGTATTTTTTACCAAAATTTTATAATGACTATCCAACAAAATGTATATTAAATTTTTAAAGGTACAAACTCAAAAGATATAATAAGCGGAGCAAAAAGTATCATAAAAGCTTTAAAACAAGATTGAACAATTGATTTAATTACAACTCATGACCTTGAAATGTGTACATTAGACCAAATTAAAGAAATTATAAATTATCATTTTGAAGATTTTTTTGATAATAAAAAAATGTATTTTGATTATAAGCTCAAAAATGGTATTAGCACAAGAACGATATATTATTTCAATGATAAACAGTGTTATGTTAGGAGTTATATGTTTTAGCAAAAATCCTATAATGAATATTGCCTCTAAAACTTCAATAAACACTACTACAGTTAATAATTACTTTATAAAATACATGTTAAGCGATAAAATATATTTTATTAATATTATTGTTGTGGTCGGTGTAGGTATATTTTGTGCATTAGAGTTACCTCATGAATTAAATATGCCTTTAGGTTGTTTTATGATTGCTGCTAATTCTCCACTACTTACTATTTTTTCTATAGAGAAAATTTAACAGATGTTTACTTCAGAGTTTGGAGTATAAGTTTTGAAAAACAATGAATACTTAAGAAACTATTCACGATAAGTATACCTTGTAATATTGTTTTGCTACTCTACTACATCTTATATGTAACTAATTCATATATTTTCTCCTTCAATCAATATATATATTTACTTCATATAATAGAAAATGGGTGTTGAGCATACTAAAATTATTAAACTTGGGAAAACCAATGAGTGGTAAGTTAAAAAGATTTTCTATGAACTTCAGACCAGATTTATATATATTTATATATATAAATTAATAAAAATTTAAAAAAACTAAATTTTATATACAAAGGAGGTTATAAATTTTCGTGCGTTTGTCCTAATTTAGTGGAGCAAAATTTTGCCTGATACTAGAGGATGAGTGTAAAATAATCTAAAAAATAAAAAATATTAGAGACAAATTATTTCTAAGACACAGGAATTATTCAATAATATATTTCATATTAATATAATAAAAATAAAACTTGAAAAAGGAAAATTTATATGAAGTATAAAAGCAATATTGCGCTATCAATAATGGAAGATTTAAATGAACTTATTTATGTTTCTGATTTAGAAACATATGAACTTAAATATGTTAATAAAATGCTTGAACATCAATTTAAATTGAATGGAGCTAGCGATTGGAAGGGAAAAAAATGTTATGCACTTTTACAAAATAAAGACGAACCATGTCAATTTTGTACTAATTCAAAACTGACGCATAATGATTGGTATGAATGGTCTTTTTATAATCCTGTAATAAAACAATATTATGATATAAAAGATAAATTAATTAACATTGATGACAGAAATTATAGAGTAGAAGTTGCTACTAATGTAACAAAAAGAATAGAAAGTGAACTAGAATTAACAAAACAATTAAAACATTTTCGAATAATTAATCAATGTATAGAGATATTATATTATAGCGAAGAAACAGATAATGCGATAAACGAGTTATTAAGTATTATTACTAAATATTATGAAGGCGATAGAGGGTATATATTTACTATTTCTAAAGATCAAGAGTATACTTCTAATACACATGAATGGTGCGAGAAGGGAATTATACCTCAAATTGATAATTTACAAAACGTTCCAATTGAAGTTGTACAAGTATGGCTTGATATGTATCAGTCTCAAGGACATTTTTTTATAAATTCTTTGGAAGATGAGATTGAAAAGGATTCTCTTACATATCAAGTTCTACAACCTCAAGGTATCACATCTTTAGCAAGTGTACCTTTAAAAACTAAATCAGGATTAATAATTGGTTTTTTAGGAATTGATAATCCTAAAAACTATTCAAAAGAAAATGTTGTAATTAGTGCAGTAAGTCGAATTATATATGAATTTATGAATAAAAATGTTATGTTGGAAAAATTACATTTGTTATCTTATGCAGATAATTTAACTAGATTGAAAAATAGAAATGCTTATTTAACTTTAATTAAAGAGCTAGAATTAAAAACTTTGGTTTATTTAGGAATTATATTTGCTGATATAAATGGTTTAAAAGTAGTTAATGATACTAAAGGTCATATTGCTGGTGATGAAATGATAGTTGAAGCTGCTAATATTTTAAGTAGTATATTTAATGAAGACGTTTATAGACTTGGTGGTGATGAATTTGTAGTAGTTCAAACTCCAATATCTGAAATAACATTTAATAATCAAATAAAATTACTTAAAGAGAAACTTAAAGCTACAAAAACTGTAAGTATATCAATAGGATATGTATGGTCTGAGAAATGTGAAAATTTGAATGATAAATTACATAACGCAGACCATTTAATGTATATAGATAAAGAAAGATACTATAAAAAAAAATAACAAAAAAAGGAAATAATACCTTATTTATTTCCCTTTTTAATTTTTGTGTTTTGAAATTAATTGACAAATAGTCTTTTGATATTGACAAGTTCTACATTTTATATAATTTTGAGAATGATTTTTAGGTAAATTTCCATCTAATATTTTTCGCATAAGATTAATTTGTCGTAGTGTTTTCGTTCGCAATATTAGGCTATTTTTTATAATAAAAGTCTTGTTACTATATACTAATTTACCATATGGTGGCTTTTTGCCATAAACTTCTTGTATAATTAAAAAATATGCTACAAGCTGATATATGTCACCTGTATTTGGGAGATTAGTTTTTATAGTCCCACTTTTAAGTTCAAGAGGAATAAGTTGCCTAGTTATAATATTTTGAAAAATATAATCTGGTTTTCCTTGCAAATCTAATTTTGAGGAGATAAGCAGTCTATCAGCATTTTCCTCCACATCAGCATAAAGAATTTTTGAAAATGGGACACCTAATTGTTGTTTATTTCTAACTTTTATATCTTGACTAGAAACTACTAATATAAAAAAGAGTATAACTCCTACCAAAAAAAACTCAAACATAATAATATACTCCCTAAAATAACTAAACTAGTTATAAATATTCGCTTTTTTCTTACTGATTTTTCATATAAAGCTTGATAATTTAAATGAAACTGCTGTCCATCTTCAAAATTGTCATTATTTTCAGTTTTTCTACTTAAATTCTCATTAATATTTTTCTCTTCTGCATTTTTTGTATCTATAGTATCAATTTGATTTGTGTGATTATAATACCACTGATGCGGACAATAGGTAAATATATTTATTTCGTGTGCATTAATTCTGATTTTTTTGTTGCTCATAGTTAGAATTCCTTATATTACGATTTAAGATTTTATTAAAACCACTATACTTGGCATCTTTTGTAGTTAGCAAGATTTCTTCAAACATTTTTATTCTTGAATCAGAATAATCTGCAAGATGAACTATCATAGCTTCTATACATTTTGGAACTTCTGGAGAACCATATTGTAATTCACCATGGTGAGAAATCAGAATATGCATTATAAGATTTGCTATTTCTGGACTAAAATTGTCTAATTTAGAAATTTCTATGGCAATTTTATTAGTACCTAATACAATGTGTCCTAATAATTGTCCTGAATCTGTATATTCATTTTCTGGGAATCCTGATAACTCTTCTATTTTTCCAATATCATGAAGTAAACATCCTGCAATTACTAAGTCACGATTTACATTTTCATAAAATTCAGATAAATATACACCTATTTTTGTTACGGTTATACAATGCTCTAATAAACCACTTAAATAAGCATGATGAATAGATTTTGCTGCTGGTTTAGTGAGAAATTTTTCATTAATATTTTCATCTAAGAAAATTGCTTCTAATAATCGTTTTATATCATTATTTTTGACACTATCAATAAATAAATATAGACTTTCTTCTAATTGTTGTATATCTTTTTTTGTGTGTGGAATAAGATTTGCCAATGTATATTCATCTTCTTTTGCAGGTCTTATTTTAAATATATTAAGTTGAGGTTGATCAAGAAAAAGAATAACTTCACCCTCAACATAAACAACATCATCACTTTGATATGGTTCAATTGCACTATGAAATGCCCATATTTTTGAGTCTATAATACCACTTTCATCTTGTAATCTAAGAGAATGATAGTCTTTACCGTTCTTATTCTTTAAAATTTGTTTGTTTTTAGCTAAAAAACAGCCTTTAATATGAGTTTGAGGAACAAAATCTGCTATCATATAATCCTCCATTCTAATTATTTAGAAACAGTTCAAGATTTTGCGAAAAATGCGAAATCCTATTTATATTAAAAATTTCTTAATAATGGCGTACTGTACACCTCTATGCAGTCGGAGAATATTTTCTCGTTCCACACTCTTTTTTTAGTTAAATATTTCTTTAATAAAACTATATTTCAGTATAGCCTAAAACAAGAAGACTTAAACGTATTTACAGAAATATTTTTACTTATTTTATATTTATTAATAACAGTCACTAACACTAAAATTAAAAAAAGGAGGAGCTACTTGATAAATTATTCATATCTAGTTAATTCTGGTTCTGTTTAAATATATTAAAAATAAGACCTATCTTGATATGGATATTTTAATGTAGCAAGTATTATTATATGAAACAAACATTCAAACAAATGAAATTATCAAAAAAAATTAATTTAGTCATGTCTGTATTAACTATTGTATTTATTACTTGTATTATACTAGTTATATCAGTAAGAAGTGTTATAAGCAATGATCAAGTTTTAATGGATCAATTTAATGGTGCTTCTAAGTACAATGCATATTTAATTGATTATAAATTTAATTTAATTGAAAGTACTATAGATGAGCTTTCTAAATATATAGCGGATGCATCAATTCAGCCAAATAATATTTCAGGACAAATTCAAAGTAATATATATAATGTTGAATTAAGTGAACAAGAATTTATTATTGAAGAAAATTTAATTAATTATATATGGGGCTCTGTTAGCGCAATTCCTGTAATAAATTCAATAGGTGTATATTTTGAACCATACGCTTTTTCAAATGATATAGAGACTTTTGCATTTGTTGCTTTTAAAAATAATCTTAAATCTAAGGAACTTTTCATTCATCAAAACTATGATGAGTATTCACAGGAAAATTATTATTTAGAAAATGTTGAAACTAATAATACTCATATCACTTTGCCTTGGATAGATATGTATGAAAATCCTGTTATAAGTATTTCAAAACCATTAATAAAAAATGGTAAAACAATTGGTGTAATATCCGCTGATCTGTTATTAGAAGAATTTTCTGATATAAAAATTTCTATTGATAAATATCCTGAAATTATTTCAAGCATTTTAGATAACGAGCTTAATATAATATATGAAGCTGGAAAAATTTCTACATTGGGTATGAACTATCAAACTATATTTAAAGAGAAGTCTTTAATAGAAATTCAGAAAAATATGGAACTTGGCGAACCTTTTGAGCTCCGTACATATACCATAGATAATAAAGTACATGAAAGATTTTTTTATCCCCTTACTATCTTCAATGAAACCTGGTGGATGCATATTGCAATAAAGTCAGTTCATTTATATATAGAAATATTATTATCATTATTTATATCTATTGTTATTACACTTTTAGCAATTATTTGTATTAGATGGGCAATCTCCTTAGCCAGTAAAAAATTATTAGCTCAGCTAGACAGTCTTATGATAATTGCTAATAATATCAGCAATGGCGATTTGTCTACTTCTATTAAACCTTTATATGATGATGACATTGGGCATATCACTACATGCTTTAATGATATGGGACAGACCATTAATATTATAATAACAGAAATGGAATTAATATTACATGAAATGTCCGATGGTAATTTCGCTATAAAAGATAAAATAACAGAAATTTATATAGGAGACTTTGCTACAATTAAAGATTCCTTTATTAATATATCTGAAAAATTACAAAATACATTACAACTCATATCAATTACATCAACAAAAGTTAAACATAACGCTATAAATATTGCAGATTCTGCTACTATTCTTACACAATCTAGTCAACAACAAACTAACGCTGT
Organism: Candidatus Epulonipiscioides gigas; assembly: GCA_001983555.1. Taxonomy (GTDB): domain Bacteria; phylum Bacillota; class Clostridia; order Lachnospirales; family Cellulosilyticaceae; genus Epulonipiscioides; species Epulonipiscioides gigas. The sequence continues at coordinate 9,360 of LJHE01000017.1, read as the reverse complement.
TTATGAATTTTTAGCTATTGCAGAAGACATGTCAAAAGTTATCGAACAAATTAATGCAACAGCATCACAAACTGCTCAGTCTAGCGAATTAACAATCCAAAATACAAGTAATAGTAAATCTCAAATAGATGAGCTACTTTTTGCAATGAATAAAATTTCTAAATCTAGCAATACTATTTCAGACGTATTAGGCATAATTCAATCTATTACAGAACAAACAAATTTATTAGCACTTAATGCTGCAATAGAAGCATCTCGAGCAGGCGATGCTGGACGAGGTTTTGCCGTTGTAGCTAATGAAATTCGTGAACTTGCCAATAGAAGTAGCAAAACTGTAAAAGAAGTTGAATTTATAATAAAAGAGAATATGCAATATGCATCTAATGCTCAAGAAATTGTTAATAATACAGCTCAATATTTAGAGGGAGCATATAATATAATTGAAGAAACTAGCATACTACAAACAACATTATTAGAAATGAGCACTGTTCAAAAGGAAAGTATCAATACACTTATTTATAATATTCAAAATTTTTCTGACAGTATAACATCCACTGCAGCTGTTGCAGGAGAAAATACCGCAATCAGCGAAGAGCTTGCAACACAAACTGCTCATCTTGAAAAACTTTTACAAAGTTTTAAATTTTAATTATATAGTCTGAAAGGAATGATTTTTTATGATATATAATAATATTACAGAATTGATTGGTAAAACGCCTGTTATACATCTTGAAGAAAACTTATATGCAAAACTTGAATATTTTAATCCTGGAGGTTCTATAAAAGATAGAACTGCTCTATTTATGTTGAATGCAATGGAAATAAAGTCTGACACTATTATTATTGAACCTACAAGTGGAAATACTGGTATAGGTATTGCAATGATTTGTGCCGCAAAAGGAATTAAGTGTAAAATTATTATGCCAGATACTATGAGTATTGAGAGAATTAGAATAATCAAAGCATATGGTGCTGAAGTCATTCTTACTGATGGTAAAAAAGGTATGAAAGGAGCAATTGAAAAAGCTCATGAGTTGTTGCAATATCCAAATCATGTAATGTGTTCACAATTTACTAATATGGCTAATGTTAATGCTCATAAATTCACTACTGCTCTTGAAATCATAGAAGATATTGAAACACTTGATTATTTTGTCTCTGGAATTGGTACTGGAGGAACTATTACTGGAACTTCAGAGATATTAAAACTACATTACCCAGATATCAAAATAATTGCGATAGAACCTGATACTTCACCAGTTCTTACAAAAAATATAGCTGGTTCTCATAAAATTCAGGGTATTGGAGCGGGCTTTAAACCAGGTATTTTAAATATGGAGCTTATTGATAAAGTAGAAACTATTTCTTATGATGATGCAGTCTGTGCTGCTCGTAAGCTTGCTACTAAATATGGAATTCTTGCTGGTTTTTCTGGTGGAGCAAATTATCATATTGCACAAGAAATAGCTCAAAAGGTTACTGGAAATGTATTATTTATTGTACCAGACAATGGTGAGCGATATTTATCAACGGAGCTATACAATTAGAATAAGTAACGTCTATATTGCTCCCTATTTTACAATATATCATTTATGAAATTAGATTGCTTTAATAATAACAGATTGGAGCGAAAAATGTTTAATATATTAAAGGAAGTAGTTGATACTTATAAAGAAAAAGACCCTGCGGCAACAAATACCATCTTAATATTGCTCACTTATCCAGGTATTCATGCGATAGCCGTATATAGAGTTGCACATCTACTTTGGAACAATAATTTTCACTTTATCTCAAGAGTATTATCGCAAATATCACGAATTATTACAGGCATAGAAATTCATCCCGCAGCAAAAATTGGTAAAAGATTATTTATTGACCATGGAATTGGTATTGTTATAGGAGAAACAAGCATAGTTGGTGATGATGTTATGATATTCCATCAAGTCACTCTTGGCGGAACAGGTAAACATACTGGCAAACGTCATCCCACCATACAAAACAATGTTATGTTGTCAGCAGGATGTAAAATAATTGGTAATATAACGATTGGTGAAAATAGCAAAGTTGGAGCTAATGCTGTAGTCCTTGGTGATGTCCCTAAAAATTCTACAGTTATTGGTTGCCCTGGAAAAATCGTAAAGCTTGAAGGTAAAAGAGTTGAAATTCCAATTAGATCAAAAACTAATCATAAATGAATACTTTATTGAGGCTGTCGCACTAAAATAATAATTGGTGTGATAGCTCTAATAAAATTCAAGAACATAAAACCTGATATCATCTGTATTAAAAACATTATGCCAATTTTTAAAAGTTAAGTAAGATCACAAAAAGGGGTGTCGCCTAGGTTTATTTTTTCCTAAAAGCGACATCCCCTTTTATATTAATCGTCTAAATCTTCATCATCTTCTATATCATCTTCTACATCGTCATCTATATCATCATTTATATCATCGTCATCTATATCGTCATCATCTAAATCATTAATATTCCAGTTGCCATAACAGAAGTACTAATTGCTAAGCTTAAAGCTGTAATTAATGTTTTTTTCATATAAAGCCCCTCTCTAATTAATTATCCTAATCATCGTATAATAAGCATTATTGGCTACTCACAGGTTTGCTAAAATAATACTAATCGTCCCATCTATCGTCATCATCATCGTCCCAATCATCGTCATATCTGTCGTCCCAATCATCGTCATATCTGTCGTCCCAATCATCGTCATATCTGTCATCCCAATCATCGTCATATCTGTCATCCCAATCGTCGTCATATCTGTCGTCCCAGTCGTCATCATCTCCGTCGTCCCAGTCGTCGTCATCCCAGTTGTCATCATATACGTCGTCCCAATCGTCGTCATATCTGTCATCATCCCAGTTGTCATCATATCCGTCGTCCCAATCGTCATCATATCTATCGTCCCAATCGTCGTCATATCTGTCGTCATCCCAGTCGTCATTATATCCGTCGTCCCAATCGTCGTCATTATATCCGTCATCCCAGTCGTCATTATATCCGTCGTCCCAATCATCGTCATATCTGTCGTCATCCCAGTCGTCATCATATCTGTCGTCCCAGTTATAATAAGGATTATTTGCTACTGGGGGTTGATTCGTAACAACCACATTATTATTCGCAGTATTAACACCATTATGAAATTCTTCAATATCTAAATCACTTGAAATAATTGCTCCTGTTAGAGCATCTAAAGAATAATCATATTCTTTATAAATAGACGCTCCATTAGCTATTATCTTTGTATAAAATTCTACTTCTATTTCTGGTTTTCCATTTTCAATATCCAGCTCTGTTTTTATAAAAATTGCATCTTGATCATTTACTCCTGCATTTGTAAGAGCAATTTGTTTTGCTGTTGATTCACTTATATATCCAGTAGTATTAATTGTTGTTGCGACAAGATTAGTAGTTGATAAACATAATGCTACAAGTAAAGCTAATTTTTTCATTAAATATCTCCCTTCATAATAAATTCAACGTTTTAATTGGTACAATGATTAACTAATCGTCCCATCTATCATCGTCGTCATCATCGTCGTCCCAGTCGTCATCATCATCATCATCGTCATCATCATCATCGTCATCATCGTATCTGTCGTCCCAGTCGTCATCATCATCGTCATCATCGTATCTGTCGTCCCAGTCATCGTCATCATCGTCGTCATCGTATCTGTCGTCCCAGTCATCATCATCGTCGTCGTCATCGTATCTGTCGTCCCAGTCATCATCATCATCATCATCATCGTCATCCCAGTCATACCGATCATCATCATCCCATCTGTCGTCATCATCATCATTAAAATTTTCAATATCGATATCTGCTGAAATAACAGTTCCTGTTAGAGCATCTAAATCGTAGTCATATTCTTTATACACTGGTATACCATTTAAAAATGAACGTATAAAAAATTCTATCTCTATTTCTGGTTTTCCATCATTAGTGTCAAGCTCTGTTTTTATAAATACTGCATCTTGCATATTTACACCAGCATGCTTTAAAGCAAACTGCTTGGCTTCTGCCTCACTAATATATGTATTAGCTCCAACTACATTATTATTGTAGCCATCATATATATCACCTACACCATCATAATCTGTATCACTAATATGATTATTAAATTCTTCAATATCCATATCACGCGAAATAATCTCGCCTGTAAAAGCATTTAAATCATAATCATATTCTTTATATACAGGAACTCCATTAATTGTTGTTTGTGTAAAAAATTCTATATCTATTTCTTGTTTTCCATTTTCATTATCAATCTCTGTTTTTACAAAAATAGCATCTTGAGCACTTACTCCTGCATTTGCAAGTGCAATTTGTTTTGCTTGTGATTTACTGATGTAATTGCTAGTACTTGGAGCAATTCCCGTAGCCATAGTACTAGTAGTTGCCAAACATAAAGCCATAATAAAATACATTTTTTTCATAATTTATCTCCTTCACTATTAAAAGTACGTAATAATTATATATGCTATTCAATGGCTTTGCAATACTATTTTTTTATTTTTGTAATGCTATTGTAATGTATTTTCAACTATTTTTATAATTTTTTTAAAAAATACCTGGAATATACTTGTATTGTGTTCTTTTAAATTATATAATTAATTTGTAAAATAAACTATATAGGTTTATTATGTAACGACTAAGGAGGCTTATTATGCTAAAAGAATGTTTTGTAAAAATTTTTGAAAAAGAACCAACTGCAATTTATTTTTCACCAGGACGAATAAATCTCATTGGTGAGCATATCGATTACAATGGCGGATTAGTGTTCCCATGTCCTATAACAATTGGCACTTATGCAGCCGTTACAAAAAGAAACGATGATCTGGTACGTTGTTATTCACAAAATTTTCCAGAGCTTGGCTTAATAGAATTTAATATCAATAATCTTGAGTATGATAAAAAAGATAATTGGGTAAATTATGTTAAAGGAGTAACTAAATTTTTGCGTGAAAAATATTCACAAATTAATACTGGTTTTGATGTGGTTGTTTATGGAAATATTCCAAATGGATCTGGTCTTTCTTCTTCTGCATCACTTGAGCTCTTATTTATACAAATATTTAAGTCGTTATTTGAGCTCCCAATATCCAAAGTTGAAGCTGCTCTGCTTGGTAAAAAAGTTGAAAATGAATATATTGGAGTAAATAGCGGAATTATGGATCAATTTGCTATTTCACTTGGAAAAAAAGATACAGCTATTTTATTAGATTGCAATACATTAGAGTATAACTATATTCCTGTATCTATGCCTAATACAAAAATTGTAATTATGAATACAAATAAGCGTCGTGAACTTGCTGACTCTAAATATAATGAGCGCCGTGCAGAATGCGAAAGTGCATTAGAAAAGCTTAAAGTTAAAATTAATGCTGATACTTTGTGTGAAATTACAGTTGAAGAATTAGAACAAAACAAAGATTTACTTACAGAAAATGAATACAAAAGAACTCATCATGCTATAACAGAAAATATTCGTACAAAAGCATCGGCTGAGGCATTTAAAAATAATGATTTAGTTGAGTTTGGAAAGCTTTTAAATGGTTCTCATAAATCTTTAAAAGAAGATTATGAAGTTACAGGTGTAGAGCTTGATACACTTGTTGAAGCTGCTCAGCAACAAGAAGGTGTTTTAGGTGCTAGAATGACGGGAGCAGGCTTTGGTGGTTGCTCACTTGCTATTGTGGAAAATGACAAAATAGATAAATTTATTGAAAAAGTTGGTAAAATTTATGCAGATAAAATTGGCTATGAAGCTTCATTTTATATTGCAAAAATTGGTGATGGTCCAACTAAATTAGAAAAGGAGGAAATTTAGTTTATGAAGATTTTAGTAGTTGGTGGAGCTGGATATATTGGTTCCCATGCAGTACGTGGACTTTTGCGTGAGGGTTACGAAGTAGTGGTAGTTGACAGTCTTGAAACTGGATTTAGAGCATCTGTGCCAAAAGAAGTTCCATTTTATCATGTAGATATACGAGATACACAAAAACTTGAAGAAGTTTTTCAAAAAGAAAAAATAGATGGTGTTATGCATTTTGCAGCCAATTCTCTTGTTGGCGAATCTATGGAAAAACCTTTAAAATATTATAGCAATAATGTTGGTGGAGCTGAAAGTTTGCTTTCTGTAATGTTAAAATTTGGTGTTAAGTATATTGTCTTTAGTTCAACTGCTGCAACTTATGGCGATGTTAAAATTATGCCTATTACAGAAGAAACTCCAACTAACCCAACAAACACGTATGGAGAAACAAAGCTTGCTATTGAAAAAATGCTTAAGTGGACTAGTGTAGCTCATGACTTACACTATGTTTGTCTTAGATATTTTAATGTTGCAGGAGCAGATAAAGAAGGAGGAATTGGTGAAGCTCATAATCCTGAGACACATCTTATTCCAATAATACTTCAAGTTCCACGTAATCAAAGAGAACACATTACAATTTATGGTAATGATTATGATACTGCTGACGGAACTTGTGTGAGAGATTATATTCATATTACTGATTTAATTCAAGCTCATATTTTAGCTATGAAATATCTAATGAATGGAGGAGAAAATAATTTCTTTAATCTTGGAAGTAGTACTGGTTATTCAGTTAATGAAATGATTGTAGCAGCAAGAGAAGTTACAGGTCATCCTATTCCACTTGTATATGGTACAAGACGAGCAGGAGACCCAGCATCATTAATTGCTTCGTCTGCTAAAGCAAAGGAAGTTCTTGGTTGGGAGCCTAAATTTACTGATGTAAAAGATATCATTGGTACTGCTTGGGCATGGCATAAATCTAATCCAAATGGATATAATTCGTAAAGGGAGATTCATAATGTTAATAGATAGACTAATTGCTCTAGGACTTGAAAATGGACTTATTAAAAACGAAGATATAATTTATATTAAAAACAGAATACTTGCTATGTTAAAAAAAGATGAGCCTGAAAAATTTGATGACATATGCACATTAAATTTATATGACACTCTTGATGCTATTTGTGAAATAGCCATTAAAAATGGTATTATAGATGATAATTTACAAGCAAAAGATATTTTTTCTTCTACAATTATGAATTTATTTTTAGATAAACCATCTGTAGTAAACGAAAAATTTTGGAGCTTTTATAAAATGGATAATAAAGTTGCAACAGATTGGTTCTATAATCAAAGCAAAAGTTCTAATTATATAAAGGTAGATAGAATAGCAAAAAATAAAGTTTATAATGCGAGCTCAAAATATGGCAATCTTGTGCTTACAATTAATCTTTCAAAGCCAGAAAAAGACCCTAAACAAATTGCACTAGAAAAACTTGCTCCAAGTTCATCATATCCTAAATGTCTTTTATGTGTTGAAAACGAAGGATATGAAGGTCGAATAAATCATCCAGATCGTGCAAATCACAGAATGATCAGAATGCAACTTAATAATAGAGATTGGTGTATGCAATATTCTCCGTATTTATATTACAATGAGCATTGCATAGTGCTTTCAACAAGTCATATACCTATGCAAATTAATGAAGAAACTTTTAAAACTCTACTTGATTTTACAACTGTTCTCCCTCATTATTTTATAGGTTCAAATGCGGATTTACCAATTGTTGGCGGCTCTATTTTATCTCATGAGCATTATCAAGGTGGAAATTATACGTTCCCTATGACAAATGCAAATAAGCTTTTTAATATTGAACTTGATGACCAAGACGTAAAAGCTTATGCCATAAATTGGCCGCTTTCAACTATTAGATTAAGCAGCATAAATAAAGCATCTCTTGTTAAAATTGGTACTCGTATTTTAAATGCTTGGAGAAACTATAGTGATGCTGAGCAAGATATTTTGTCAAATACAAATGGCACACCGCATAATACAGTCACACCGATATGTAGAAGACGTGGTGAGAACTATGAAATGGACTTGGTGCTTAGAAATAATCGTCAAACTGACGAGTTTCCAGATGGAATTTTTCACCCACATAAAGATGTTCATCATATCAAAAAAGAGAATATTGGTTTAATTGAAGTTATGGGTCTTGCTGTTTTACCAGGCCGTCTTTTAGAAGAACTAACATTTGTTAAAAATTATATTTTAGGAAAATCAAATGAAGTAGCTGATTACCATAAAGCTTGGGCAGATGAATTGAAATTTAAATATTCTAAACTTGATGACATTGAGCAATATGTAGTATCAGCTCTTGGTGATAAATTTAGTCGTGTACTTGAAGATGCTGGTGTGTTTAAGCTTAATGAAACAGGAATTGCTGCATTTAAGAAGTTTACTAAAAGTTTCTAATAATTATTAAGGCGGTCTATAGACTGCCTTTAATACGAGGAGAATTATATGAAAATTAATAATAACGAAGTTGAAATAATCACTCTAACTAATAAAAACAATATGAGCGTTGAAATACTAAATCTTGGTGGAATTATTACAAAAATTATAGTTCCAGACAAATATGGTAAGTTTGAAAATGTTGTATTAGGCTTTGAAGATTATCAAGAGTATGCTCAAAATCCAGGCTATTTTGGAGCAATTATTGGTCGAACCAGTGGACGAATTGGAGGAGCAAATTTCACACTAGATGGTGTAACTTACAAATTGCCAGAAAATAATAATAACAATAATTTACATGGTGGTATTTGTGGCTTTGATAAAAAAATTTGGATTATTGAAAATCTTGAAAATAATAGTGTAACACTTAGTTTAGTTAGTCCAGATGGTGATGAAGGTTTTCCAGGCGAAGTTAATGTGAGCGTTATATATACGCTATCCGATGATAATGCTCTTTCAATTACTTACACAGGTCAGACTGATAAAACAACTCTTCTAAACCTTACAAATCATAGTTATTTTAATCTTTCAGGTGATGCAAAATCAGATGTGCTTGAGCAAACTTTAACTGTCAAATCAAATTTTATTGCTGAATGCGATGAGCTGTTAATTCCAACTGGGAATTTAATAGATGTAAAAGAAACTTCAGCTTTTGACTTTACTGCTCCTAAAAAAATTGGAAAAGATATCAATGATACTGCTCTTACATTTGCAAATGGATATGACCATCCATTTTTATTAGAAAAAGATGATGGATTAAAAAAAGATTGTGTAACACTAATTTGTGAAGAAAATGGACGTAAAATGACTATGGATACTACTTATGATAGTGTTGTAATTTATAGTGGTAATTTTCCAACTTATAAAAAACTTATTGGAGGCCAGACTTATCAAGCTCGATATGGTATCTGTTTTGAAGCTCAACAACTACCTATAGGTAAAGATGAATGTAATAAACAATTTAGTATTCTTAAAAGCTCTCAAGAATATAATCATACAACAATATATAGA
>LJHE01000016.1 GCA_001983555.1 Candidatus Epulonipiscioides gigas | reverse complement strand
TTAGGTGATGGTGATGATGCAACCACATTTGAAGACTTAGGATTTAAAGACGGGGATAGAATATTTATTGATACAGGAGGCCCTAAACCACAGGTGTTAGAAATTAGTCATGGTCCAGATAAGGGTGATTATGATAATAAAATAACTACTGTTCAGGATTTAATAGATACTATGGGCGAAACAAGTGTATTTAATTTTGATGAGGAAACTAATAGTTTTACTATAAATAAAGATGCTGTTAAAGGTATACGTATCTTAACTGAAGACATGTATGCAGATGAGCTATTTGGACCTGGTAATTATACTGCTGAAGAAAAAGGACAATATTCATTAGATAGACTTGAAAGTATGGGTATTACAGCTAATATAGATTCCGATGGTAATACTACGTATGAAACAAATTCTGTAGGAACTAGTAATACTTACACTTATGAAGGTCAAAAGGCCAAAGCAACATACAATGGAATGGAAGTTGAATCTGACACAAATGTGTTTAAACTTGACGGAATTACATTTGTTGCAAAAGAAGTAACTGGCGAGGATGAGTATATATCTGTTGATAAAACTATAGATGACGAAGAGCTTTTTAAAACTGTAGAAAATTTTGTAAATGCATATAATACACTAATAGAGGAGCTTAATGGTCTTGTAGATGCTGAATATAATTCTGAATATCAACCATTGCTTTCAGAGGAAAAAGAAGGAATGTCTGATTCAGATCTAGAACTTTGGAATGATAAAATAGATAATAGTCTTCTTAGAAATGACCCTCAAATTGAAGCTCTACTAGATAGTATGCGTAACACTCTTATGGAAGTTTTCCCTCAAAATGATAGCTTTAAATCACTGTATGATATTGGAATAGAAACCAGCACAGATTATCAGGAAAATGGTAAGCTCATTTTGGATGAGGAAAAACTTAAAGAAGCTATTTCAAAAGATGCAGAAGGAATTAAAGAGCTTTTTGTAGGAAATAGTGAAACTGGTACAGATGGTTATGCTGAAAAAATGTATGATAATGTAACTGATTTATTAAAAGGAACAGATTCTAGTAGCTCAATGTTTTTATTTAATGATTTAGATCTTGAAAAAGCAATTTTAGATCAACAAGAAGAAATTGATAAGGCGTATGATACAATGTTGGCTAAAGAAGAAATTTATCAAGCACAATTTTTAGCCATGGAGATGGCAATACAACAATTAAATTCTCAAGCTAATTTATTTACTACAGCTTAAAAAAATAATGAATAATATTTAAACAAGTGTTTAATAATAAAGTATATTTTTTCTATTATTGTATATAATAATTTTAGGGACAATAAAATATTATAATACAAAATGTGCTAGTAAAAATATCTATTTAATTTAAACTACTGCTCCTTCTATAGATTAGAGTTTTGTAAATTTTTAGAGCTATGAAGCTTTATTCACTCCAATTTATATTCTTTAATGATGGAAGGAGTCAATACAATTGATAGATAATTTATTATGCCCACATATTAACTATTTTTGAGAGGAGAAAACAGATGGCAAATCAAGCTTATGCAGCTTATAAAAATAATGCAGTATTAACTGCAAGTGCAGCTGAATTGACTTTAATGTTATATAATGGAGCTTTAAAATTTTGTACGATGACTATTGATAGTATTGAAAAAAATCAAGTGGCTAATGCTCATAAATATAATATTAGAGTACAAGATATAATAATTGAACTTAGAATAACATTAGATAGAAAATATGAAATTTCCAATGAAATGGATAGATTATACTTATATATTTTAGAAGTTCTAAGAGATGGTAACAGATTAAAAAGCATTGAAAAAATTGAAGAAGCAAAAAAATTAATAACTGTTTTTAGAGATACATGGCGTGAAATTATGAAGAAGGTGCCTAGCAATGAATGAAACTAAATCTGAAATTGACTCTACTTATGGCATTTATGACGTTGAATTTGAAATAAGAGCAAGCAAAACTCCAGGAGAATATTCACTTAGACTAAAAAAAGATGGCGTATCTAAATACGTGGTAAGTAAATATGCTCCAAGAGAAAAAATTAGAGAAAAACTGCTTTTATTTAATAAAAATTCTAGTACTTTATTTGTTGTATTTGGCTTTGCTTTTGGATATATTGCAGATGAAATCTTTAAAGTAATAGGACCTAATGCTAAAATTTTTGTAATAGAGCCTACTCCAAAACTGCTAGAAGCTCAAGCTAATTTAGTTAATCGTGCAAAATATAGCTCAGTGAAATTTTATAATGAGCTATCATTTGAACGTTTTTATTCACATTTTTATCAAAGTCTTCACATGAGCAATATAAATCATGTTGAAGTACTTGATCTTTTTGATTATAAGTTTTTTTATGATAAATATTTTAATAGAATAAAAGAAATAATAAGTGTTTCTAAATCAGATTTACAAACTAATATAGGAACAGTAAGTGCTATAGGAAAAAGATTTTTGGGTAATCTCCTAAGCAATTCTAAATATATAAATTCGTCTTATGATGTAACAAATATAAAAAATAAATATAAAGATATTCCTGCTGTTGTAGTTATGGCAGGCCCCTCGTTAGATAAAAATTTGGAGGATTTAAAAGATTTTGATGGCTTAATTTTATGTGTAGGAAGAACTGTTCAATCTGTTAAAGGAATTGGGAAAAATCCTGATTTTTCTTTTATAGTAGATTATAGTACTAAAATGGATGCAACTTTTGGAGGATATTATGATATTCCTTTAATAGCACTTATAAGCTGTGCTGAAGAAGTTATATCAAAATGGCAAGACAAAATATATTTTATAACACATGATGAAACCTTTAAAGAATTAATAGATGTAGAATTGCCAGACTTTGAAATAAATATTTCTGTTTCTACATTAGCCATAGAATTTGCAAAATATATTGGAGCTAATCCTATAATTGTAATTGGTCAAGACTTAGGATTTACGCCTGATAAAGAATATTCAAAAACTTGTAATGTCTATGAAGATACTAAACGACTTGAAAATGTGGATGTTGAGAAGTCTGATTTATATGAATTAGTTCCTGGATATTATGAAGGTGAAACTGTTCTTAGTACAACTGTTTTTACTGCTATTAAAAGATGGATGCAACGATTTATAAGAATCAATCCAAATATAGAATTTATTAATGCTACAGAAGGTGGAGCTAAAATTATTGGTACTCTTCAAATGCCTTTAAAAAAAGCCATTGAAAAATATAATAAATCTAAATATAATTCTGATTATGAGCCTAAATTATTATTTCCAGAACCAATTGATGTAGAAGCTCGCTTGGAAAAAACAGTAGAAAAATTAGAAGAACAAAAAGAACTGGTACAAAAAATTATTGAAATTTCTAAAGAGTTAACACGTGAATATACACAATATCAGCCAGAAACATCGCCTGAAAAAATTAGAGAAATCTATCCACAACTTTATAATTTGGAAGTGGAATTGAGCAAACTCAAAGTAGAACGTATATCAAGGTATATGTTTGAAAAATTATCCTATGATATAAGCAAAGATGAAGAATATAAACAACAAGCAAGAAGAAGTGATGTTGAAAATGCTATTAAAATCACTGAAGGAAATGTTTTAATTTATAAAGCTTTAGAGCTTGCTATATCAGATGCAATTGATAGAATTAATAATAGAATTGGACTGGAGAGTGCAGAAAATGAATGAAGATATTATTGAAGTAAGAAATGACCTTATAAATTATTTACCCAAATTAGAAAAAGGTTTGACATCTATATTAAATAAATTTAAAAATGAAAAAGAATCAAAGGCCTTTTCGGAATTGACTGATGCATTAGAAGGTTTTACTTGGATACTAAATGTTACTCAAATAATTGAACCTGATTTAATAGATATATTTGAATTTAATGAGATTTTAGAAACATTATTAGATGCTATTGAAAACAAAGATATTGAGACTATTTCGGATGTAATTGAGTTTGAATTAATAGATTTAGTAATTCAATGGCAAGAAGAACTTGAAACAGAAGAATAAGGGGGGTGGGTGTCACTTGGAAGATGTAATTGTAACAGGTGCAGATGGATTTATTGGAAGTCATTTATGTGAAAAATTGGTTAAAGAAGGAAAAAAAGTTAGAGCATTTGTTTATTATAATTCATTTAATTCTTGGGGATGGTTGGATACAATTGATGCTCAGATAAAAAAAGAAATTGAGATATTTTCAGGGGATATAAGAGATCCAAATGGTGTGAGAGTAGCTCTTAATGGAAAAGATGTGGTATATCATCTTGCAGCTTTAATAGCTATTCCATTTAGTTATCATTCTCCTGATTCATATGTAGATACAAATATAAAAGGAACATTAAATGTATTACAAGCAGCTAAGGATTTAAATATAAGTAGAATATTAATTACTTCAACATCAGAAGTATATGGAACAGCAGAATATGTTCCTATAGATGAAAAACATCCTTTTAAAGGACAATCTCCTTATTCTGCAACAAAAATTGGAGCAGATAGATTAGCAGAATCGTTCTATAGAAGTTTTAATTTGCCTGTTACCATTGTTAGACCATTTAACGCTTATGGACCAAGACAATCCGCAAGAGCAGTTATTCCTACAATTATAACTCAATTGCTTGATGGAAAAGACGAAATAAAACTAGGAGCTCTTTCACCTACTAGAGATTTTAATTATGTAAAAGATTTAGCAAATGGATTTATAGAAATAGCAAAATCTGATAAAACTATAGGCGAAGAAATAAATATTGCTACTCAAAGAGAAATTAGTATAGAAAAGTTAGCACTAGAAATTATTTCTCAAATAAATCCTAAAGCAAAAATAATTTGTGATAACGAAAGAATTAGACCTAATAAGAGCGAAGTGGAAAGATTATTGGGTTGTAATAAGAAAATTATGACTCTTACTGATTGGAAACCACAATATACGTTTGAAGAAGGTCTAAAAGAAACAATAGAATGGTTTAGAAAAAATAATACAAATTATAAATCTGATATTTATAATTTATAGGGTGGTTATATGATACCTTTATCAGTACCAAATCTTAAAGGAAATGAACTAGAATATGTAACAAAAGCTATAAAAGAAGAATGGGTATCAACTGGCGGAGCATATATTACTGAATTTGAAAATAAATTAGCAGATTATATTAGTGCTCCGCGAGCTGTTGCAGTAGCAAGTGGCACAGCGGGGTTACACTTGGCGTTACAAGAGGTAGGAGTTAATGCTAATGAGCATGTAATTGCTCCTACTCTAACTTTTATAGCAGCAGTTAATCCTATTAAATACATTGGAGCAATTCCCATATTTATGGATTGTGATGATAGTTTATGTTTAGATGTTGCAAAACTTAAAAACTTTATAGAAACAGAGTGTAGTTTACAAAATACTGCTCTAATATTTAATAAAACAAAAAAACCTATAACTGCTATTGTAGTAGTACATGTATTTGGCAATCTTGCAAATATGGAAGATTTAGTAAATTTAGCTAATAAATATAATTTAGCAGTAATTGAAGATGCAACAGAAGCTCTTGGAACTTATATAATCAAAAATGGTGTAAAAAAATATGCAGGGACTTTTGGTGACTTTGGAGTATTTTCTTTTAATGGTAATAAAATAATTACAACTGGTGGCGGAGGTATGATTGTTTCAAATAATTTAGAAAAGCTCAATCATATAAAATATTTAAGCACACAAGCTAAAGATGATGAATTAAATTATATTCATAATGAAATAGGATATAATTACAGAATGACGAATGTTCAAGCAGCTATTGGAGTAGCTCAATTGGAACAGTTGGATACTTTTATTGCTACAAAGAAAAATAATTATTATCTCTATAAAGAGCTACTTAAATCTATAGAAAAAGTCAAGATTTTAGATTTTCGAGAAAATATAAGTCCAAATTATTGGTTTTATAGTTTACAATTTGAGCAAGATATTGATATTTCTAAGATTATACAAAATTTAAATAAGAAAGGAGTTGGAAGTAGACCTATATGGGGGTTAATTAGTAACCAAAAACCATACAAAAGTGATTATGCTTTTGAAATAGAAAAAGCTTATAAATATGCTAAATCTATTGTCAATATTCCCTGTAGTTCAAATCTTACAGAAGAAAACGTTAAATCTGTGGTTAATAGTATTAAAGAGATATTAGGGGGTAGCCTATGACTTATGATAAAATAATTATAAGTAATACTTTTACTGTAAAAGAAGCTATAAAGAGACTAGATGATACAGCAAAAAAAATATTATTTGTTGCTACTAACAATAAACTTGAAGGCACCATAACAGATGGAGATATCAGAAGATGGATTTTAAAAAATGGAGCTCTTGATGCAGATGTAACTAATATAATGAATAAAAATTTTAAATATATTTTAGAAAATGAAACAATAAATGATTCAATATATAAAAATATGATAATTGCAGTTCCTGTATTAAATTCTGATGGTGAAATAATGGATATACATTTTGTTGATAAAAAATTAAAGAGCAGTAAGAACTCTAATGTTAAGCTCAATAATAAAGTAATTATTATGGCTGGTGGTAAAGGAACGCGATTATATCCGTATACTCAAATTTTGCCAAAACCACTTATACCAATTGGAGAAAAAAGTATTTTAGAACGTATTTTTGATAGATTTAATAGTTATGGTTGTACTGATTTTATACTAACACTTAATTATAAAAAAGGAATGATTAAAAGTTATTTAGAGGAGCTTGATGTACCTTTTAATTTTTCATATATTGAAGAAGAAAATTTTTATGGGACTGCGGGAAGCCTATCTCTTTTAAAAGGTAAACTTCAAGAAACTTTTTTTGTAAGTAATTGTGACATTTTAATTGATGCTAATTATGCAGAGATACTACAACAACATCAAAGCAATCAAAATAAAATTACTCTTGTAACTTCTCTTACAAATTATATTATACCATATGGAGTTGTAATTACAAAAGAAAAAGGCGCAGTTTCAGAGCTCAAAGAAAAACCTGAATATAATTTTCAAATAAATACTGGCGTATATGTACTAGAACCAGAAGTTTTAAATGATATACCTGAAAATACTTTTTTTCATATTACAGATCTGATAAGTATGTATATTAAACAAGGCAAAAAGGTAGGAGTATATCCTATAAGAGCTGGGCAATGGTTAGATATGGGAGAAATCCATTTAATGCAAGATATGATAGATAAAATTGAAGGTGCATAGAGGTGTACAGTACGCCATTATTAAGAAATTTTTAATATAAATAGGATTTTGCATTTTTCGCAAAATCTTGAACTGTTATAACTTAATATTTTCTCTAAGTTAGTAGAATATTGAATTTTTATGGTCAAATATTTCTTAAATTCTATAGTTTGAGACAAATAATATTTATTTAAGCGCTATATTTTGAGTTTTTACATAAAAATTGAACTGATTTAAATTATTTGGACTAGTCTCATAGACGCAAAAGTTTGGACGCACTAAGTCTACTATTTTTTTTGCATAAATGCTATCAAAAGGAATATGTGGATCTAATTTTTTGATATGTTCTTTTAAAATATACATTTTTCTTAATTCATCAGTTGAATTTAAGTATTTTTCTAATTTATATTGCCAATTTTGCTCAAAATAATATTTAGGTAATGTTTTGTTAAGGTGTAGAACTTTTATGTTATAGTGTTGTTTTTCTAGTTTATTTATAACCATCGTAATATATTCATATATTTGTTTTTCAGTTGATATATTTTTATTAGTTAAAGTAAGATGAGATATATCTAAGACAAATCCTTTGTGTTTATAATTAATTTTTTCTAAAAGTATTTTTGCCTCATCTTGATTTAGAAATGTAAGTCCTGGCCACCACAAATTTTCAAATAATAATAATGGAGCATTTTTGTCATCTTTAAATGCTTTATTTACCAAATCAGCAGTGTATTCTATTACTTCCATATTTGTATAATCAAAATTGTAACTAAAAGATTGCTCAGGCGTTACATGACATACATGGAATACTAAATATGAAGGGTTAAGCTTTTTTGCTCTTTCAAATTGTAATTTATAGGAATTTATAATTGCTGTTTTATCTAAACTATTATAATATTTTATAACTTCTTTTTCATTACCCAAAATTTTTATTACTTTTGTCATATCTCCTTTATAAAAATCAATCCACATAGGATAAAAGCTCAAATGTACACCAAAAACTATTTCTTTTGGAATTTTTTCAAGTGGATAGTCTATTGTAAGTCCGAGCTCAATTCCATCAAGTTGATGCTGCTCTAAAAAAGATTGAATTTTATTCCAATCATTATTGAACCAAGTTAAAAATTTTTTTGTAGTAGAAATATGACAAAGTTTTTTCATTTTATTATCCTTTTAAAATATATTTTTCTTTTGGTACTGCTTGTATAATAATTGCACGTAAATTTTGTATTTGCTCTGAACTCATAACATGTTTTGGTACGATTTGAGCTTGTACTTTATCCACAAAGAACCTAAAATCTTTATTGCTTTCTTTTATTTCTTTGTAGATAGACCAAGGAATAGTATCATTTTGCTCGCCTAATTCCAAATAAATGTTATCTGGTTCAAACTTATACGTTGAAGTTTGTTGAAAAAGCGGAGAGCTTGCTTGTAGTGCTGTGATTTGCCAAATTTTAATAAATTTTCCAAATAGAGCAAAAAATATCAAAATAATAATGATAATATTTTTAGATATAAAATTTAATACAGGTTGTTCAGTTGTAAAAAAACTATATAAAATATATGTGAAAGCTAAAATACCAATTAAAATTGTAAGTTTACTATATAAAGATTTATAGCCAACATATAAGTTATATCTCAGCATATCTTTAAAAGTAAGTTTAAATTTTATTTCCATTTTAGATAAATCCTCCCTCTATTATAAATAAGTTAATTATTTTTTTCCGAGCATTGCAGCTCCGATTATTCCAGCAGTATTTCCAAGAGTTGCAGCTTTTATTTGTGTGTAAAGCTCAGTACCCTTATACATTTGTTTTTTTACATTTTCTATAATGGGATTTATTAAATTCTCTTTTTGAACGCTCATTGCACCTCCAATAATGATATACTCTGGTTGTAATATATTAATTAAATTTGTTAGACCTAATGATACAAAGTAAAAATATTTATTTAATATATTTTTTGCTAATTCATCACCAATATCTTTTGCATCAAAAACATTTTTTGCGGAAATATTATCTATATCTTTTGCAAAATCCAAAATTTTAGTATTTGGATTACTATAAACTGCTTCTTTTGCCATTCTAGCAAGAGCTGTAGCAGATGCAAATTGCTCATAACAGCCAGTACGTCCACATCCACATATTAAATCGCTTTCAAAATGAATGACCTGATGTCCTATTTCCCCAGCTCCAAAAAAGGCCCCTCCATAAATTTTACCGTCAAGAATTATTCCACCGCCAACACCTGTGCCAATAGTAAGTACGACAGCACTTCTTGCACCTTTTGCTGCTCCACAAAGAACTTCGCCTAATGCAGCAACATTTGCATCATTTTCAATAAAAATAGGAATAGTTAAAAATTTGGAGAGCTCAGTTTTAATATTTACATTCACAAGATTTACATTGCTTGCTGCTTGTATAATGCCTTCTACTGGATTTGTAAGACCTGGAAAGCCAATACCAATAGAATTAATATCGCTTTGAGTTAAATTATGTTTTGTAATAATATCTTTACAAAGTGTTGCTATATCTTCTATGATAAGATGTTGCTCTTTTTTTGTAGAGCAACTTAAAGTATCTATAACATTATAATTTTCATCTACAAGCCCTGCTTTAAGACTCATGCCACCAATATCTAAACCGATATAATACATTATATTTTACCTTCTTTCATGTTTTTTTGTAAATTTTCCATTATTCGTTTGTTTAATGCTTCAGCTGCATTATATCCCATATTTTTCTGTCTAAAATTTACCGCTGCTGTTTCACAAATTATTGCTAGATTTCGACCAGGTCTAATAGGTATTCTATGTGTAACAACTTTTAGTCCTAAAATTTCAGTATACTCATTTTCAAGACCTAAACGATCATATTGTTTGTCTTTATTCCATAGGTCAAGCTGAATTACAAGATTAATTTCTTTCGTTTGTTTAACAGCTTCTATTCCAAAAAGTTCTTTTATGTTTACAATTCCTATACCTCGCACTTCAATAAAATGTCTTAATACCTCTGGAGCTGTACCGACTAAAGTAGTACCTGAAACTCGTTTTATTTCAACAGCATCATCTGCTACAAGACGATGCCCACGACGAACAAGCTCCAGAGCCGTTTCACTTTTACCGATACCACTTTCACCAGTAATTAATACACCTTCACCATAAATATCAACCAAAACACCATGCATAGAAGTTGTAGGACCTAGTTCTACATTTAACCATCTAATGGATTCTGCTAAGAATTGACTTGTGGAGAGATGAGTTTTAAATATAGGAATACCATTTTTTTCAGCATGTGCAATTATAGTATCATCTAATATTTCAACAGATTTTGAAATAATCATACATGGTATTTCACTATATGAAAAAAGCTTTTCAATACTTTTATTTTTCTCATCAGAAGACATTTTTTCTAAGTAAGCATATTCTACTTTACCAAGAAGTTGAATTCTTTTAGAGTCAAAATAATCAAAAAATCCTATAAGCTGTAGAGCTGGACGATTTACTTCTGGTTCAAAAATATATCGATTTTCAAATGATATATTTTGAGTTATTACTTCTAGTTTTTGAGATTCAACTAAATCTGATACTTTTACTTGAGTCATTAAAATTCCCCCTTATTTAATATTTTTAAAATAAGTATATATATTTAATGCTATATTTTTAGGAACAAGTTTTTCAAGCTCTGCAAGAGAAGCTTCTTTTAAATTATACACACTTTTAAAATGTAATAAAAGTATTTTTTTTCGAGTGGGTCCAACACCATTGATATCATCTAAAATAGAATGTATATTACTGCGTAATTTTCTATGATATTCAATGGCAAATCTATGCACTTCATCTTGAATTTGTGTTATAAGTTTGAAAGTTTCACTAGATTTTTGTAAAATTATTTCTTTATTATTATAAATAAGAGCACTAGTTTTATGATTATTGTCTTTAATCATTCCACAAACAGGAATATTGAAGTTATATTGCTCTAAAATTTTTTTAGCTGCATTAATTTGACCCTTTCCACCATCCATAAAAATTACATCTGGCAATTTTGTTAGATCAGTTTGATTATATCGCCGTTTAATTACTTCCTCCATACTGCCATAATCATTCGCTCCTATTACAGTTTTAATTTTAAATTTTCTATAATCAGATTTTTTCGGAATTCCATTTTCAAAAACAACCATGGCACCAACATTTTGAACACCAGATGTATTAGAGATATCAAATGCTTCTATTCTAATTATTGGATTTTCAAATCCCAATGAATTTTGTAATTGCTCAAGAGCTATATTTATTCTAGTTTGTTTCTTTTTAAGTTGATCTCCTTGCTCAAAAAAAGTAAGTTCTGCATTTTTACGTGCAAGTTCTAACAATTTAAATTTAGCACCTTTTTGTGGAGTTATAATAGAAACTTTATAACCCTTTTTATTTGTTAAATATTCTTGAAGTAAATTTACCTCTTTTGGAGCAATTTGTACAATTAATTCTTTGGGGATAAATGTAGCTTCAGCATAAAATTGCAAAATAAAATCTCTAAATAATACAGAAGCAGATTCTTCTATCATATTTTTTAACATAAAATGCTCACGTCCAACAAGTTTGCCTTGTCTAACAAAATATGCTTGGATGAGAGTGTCTTCTTCTCCTTTTGCATATGCTAAAATATCTTGATTTTCATGCGAAGTGTTATCAGCAGCTTGTTTTTGGGTTAATTTGGATATTGAGTTTATTTGGTTGCGCAAAATAGCTGCTCTTTCAAAATTTAATTCTAATGAAGCTTGTTCCATTTGTTGTTGTAAATTAGAAATGATTTCTTTATAGTTACCATTTAAAAAATTAATAACTTCTTGTATAGTCTTATTATAATCATCCTTTGTAACATTTAAGATACACGGAGCATCACATTTTCCAATATGGAAATTTAAGCAAGCTCTTTCCTTATTAATATCTCGAGGCAAATTTTTAGAACATGTTTTAAGTGACCACAAATTTTTTGTAAGTTCAATAATTTCCCACATACTAGATGTATCTGTATAAGGACCAAAATATTTTGCTCCATCTTTTTTTATTTTTCGTACAACTTGTATTTGAGGAAATGGAGCTTTTACATCTATTTTTATATAAGGATAGTGTTTATCATCTTTAAGACGAATATTATATTTAGGACTATATTTTTTTATTAAATTACATTCTAATACAAGAGCTTCAACTTCAGTATTGGTTACTATATATTCATAACTAGCAATATTGTTTATCATTCTAATGGTTTTAGCAGAATGATTTTTGTTACTACGAAAATATTGACTTATTCGATTTTTAAGATTTTTTGCCTTACCAACATAAATTATTTCATCTAGCTCATTTTTCATTAAATATACACCTGGACTAGTTGGTAAATTCATACTTCACCTCTTTAAATTATATATATTGCATGTTATGATAATATAATAAACTAAAAAAGGAGTTAATGCAATGAAAAAAGAATTTATTAAATTTATGGTAGAGGCTGGCGTATTAACATTTGGAGATTTTGTTACAAAAAGTGGAAGAAATACACCCTATTTTGTCAACACTGGAAATTATAAGACAGCAAATCAAATTGCTAAATTAGGAGAATTTTATGCTGCTCTTATAAATGAAAAATTTAAAGATGAAAAATTTGTATTATTTGGTCCAGCATATAAAGGTATACCGTTAGTTGTAACAACTTCAGTAGCTCTTAGTAATAAGTATAATTTAAATCCGAGCTATTGTTTTAATCGTAAAGAAACCAAAGACCATGGTGAAGGTGGACTACTGGTTGGTGCAAAACTTGAAGGCGGAGATAATGTAATAATAATAGAAGATGTGATTACTGCAGGAACTGCAATTAGAGAATGTCTACCGATTTTAAAAGATGCAGCTAATGTAAATATAAAAGGACTTATTATTTCTGTAGATAGAATGGAAAAAGGTCAATCTGAGCAAACTGCAATACAAGAAATAAAAGAAGAATTTGGTATAGATACGTATCCTCTTGTAACTGTACGCGATATTATAGATACTTTGTATAATAATCCTATAGATGGAAAAATTGTAATTGATAATGAAATTAAAGAAAAAATGGAAAATTATCTTCAAAAATATTGTATAAAATAATATTAGGAGTGAGCGCACATGGCAAAAAAAAAGCGAGAATTAATTTCATTTGATTATGCTATGAAATATATTTTAAGGCAAAAAGATAATTTTGATATATTAGAAGGGTTTTTAATGGCATTATTAAATGATAGCAATATTCAAATAGTTGAGCTATTAGAAAGTGAAAGCAATAAAGATACTAGTATTGCTAAAACAAACAGAGTAGATTTACTAATAAAAGATAGCAAACAAAGAAAAATGATAATAGAAATACAATATGATAGGGAAGATGATTTTATAGAACGAGTAGTATGGGAGACATCTAAAACTATAGCAGATAGTATAGGAGCAACTGAACCATATGGAAATATTGTAAAAGTAATTTCAATTAATATACTGTATTTTAATTTAGGAAGAGGAAAAGGGTATGTATACAAAGGGAGAACTATAATAGAGGATTTAAGTCAACAATATAAGATAGCATCAATAAATGACTTAAAATTAGCTCGAGATGTATTTCCTGAATACTATTTTATTATGGTAGATAGATTTCATAATAAGATAAATTGTGACTTAGATGAATGGATATATATGTTCAAGAATAGTACAATAGGCGAAAATTTTAAGGCAAAGTATATAGATAAAGCTCAATCCAAACTAAGCATATTAAAGATGACTGCAAAAGAAAAACGGCAATATGAAGCTCATGAAAAAGAAAGAAAAATTGCTACTTCAGTATTAAAGAGTGCAATAGCCGAAGGAGAAGCTAAAGGTATTGCTAAAGGGAAAGAGCAAGGAAAGACTGAAGGAATTATAGAAGGAAAAACTAGTGCAATAAAAGAAGTTGCTCAAAAATTAATAGCTCAAAATATGGATATAGAGCTTATAAAAAATATAACTCAACTAACAGAAGAAGAAATACAAAATTTAATGAAAGAAAACCAATAATGGAATAGAGGAATTTATGAACAAAAAAGCATTATATAAATTAGAATTTAATAAAGTACGTGCAGAGCTTGCTAAATATGCAATAACAGAAGAAGCTAGAGAACAAATTGATATTCTTATTCCAACTTCAATTCCAAGTGAAGTATATAAACTACAAGAACAAACAAAAGATGCAGTAAATATTAGCTTGAAAAAAGGTAGACCTCCAATAAATAGAATTAAACAAATAAAAACTTCAATGCAACGTGTACAAATAGGTGGAGTGCTCGGTTCAGGTGAAATTTTGAATATTGGAAAAGTATTAAAAACTGCACGACTTTTAAAAAAATATTCAAGTGAGGAAGTTACAGGTATTATTTTTAATAGTTTGCAACAACATTTTGATGTTCTGTGTGTATATAAAGAGCTAGAATATGAAATTGAAAGATGTATAATAGCAGAAGATGAATTTTCTGATGAAGCAACTCCAACACTAAGCAGTATTAGAAAACAAATTTCAAGACTTAATATTAAAGTACGAGAAACCGTACAAAATATTATACAATCAAGTCAATATAAGGATGTATTGCAAGAGGCTGTTGTAACTATTAGAGATGGTAGGCATTGTATACCAATAAAGGCTGCTCATAAAACTGCATTTAAAGGAATAGTACATGATACATCAGGTAGTGGAGCAACAGTATTTATTGAGCCTGCTGCAGTTGTAGAAATGAATAATAAAATTCGTGAATTAATGTCAGCAGAACAAGATGAAATTCAAATTATACTATCAACTTTTAGTGAGAAAATTTCTTTTATTACGCAAGAGCTATTACTTACATTTGATGCTATAATAGAGCTAGACATCATATTTGCAAAATCAGAATATTCGTTAAAAATAAATGCAAGAGCTCCAGTTTTAAATGAAAAAAAATATATAAATTTGAAAGGAGCGAGGCATCCGCTCTTAAATAAAGAAACTGTTGTACCAATCGATGTATATGTAGGTGATGAATTTACAACATTATTAATTACAGGACCAAATACAGGTGGTAAAACTGTTACTTTAAAAACAATAGGACTATTTACTATAATGGCACAATGTGGACTTTTTATTCCAGCAAAAGAAGAAAGTGAGCTTGCAATATTTGATGATATTTTTGCTGGTCTCGGGGATGAGCAAAGTATTGAACAAAGTTTAAGTACTTTTTCGGCACATATGGTAAATATAATTGAAATACTTGAACAAATGACAACTAATAGTTTAATTTTACTTGATGAATTAGGTTCTGGCACTGACCCTATTGAGGGAGCTGCTCTTGCTATGTCAATACTTGAGCATCTTAGAAAACAGCAAATTACAACAGTTGCCACCACTCATTATAGCGAGCTTAAATTATATGCTCTATCTACTGAAAATGTTGAGAATGCAGGTTGTGAGTTTGACATACAAGAACTCAGACCAACATATAAATTGTTAATTGGTGTCCCAGGAAAAAGTAATGCTTTTGAAATTTCTAAAAAACTTGGGTTTCCAGTACATTTAATAGATGATGCAAAGGTATTTCTACAAAAAGAAAATGTGAAGATGGAAGATATTTTAGTGGAACTTGAATATAGCAAAAGAACCGCACAAGTTGAAAAAGAGAATGCTCTGAAATTTAGAAAAGAAGCAGAGAGTTTAAAAGATGCCATCAAAAAAGAACGGCAAAAACTTGAAATTTCAAGGCAAAAAATCTTAAAACGTGCAGAAGAAAAAGGCAAAGAGCTATTAAGAAATGTAGAAATAGAAACAGAAACTATCTTAAAGGAAGTAAGACAAACTGCAAGAGAAGCTCTTATCAATGTTGATGAAAATACTTTACAAAATATAAAGCAAAAAGTACAAAAAACAAAGATAGCACAAAGTACTGAATTAGACAAAAAAATTGGATATACTAAGCCAAAACCTAGAGCATTAAAAGATATAAAAGTTGGAGAAGAAGTACTGGTGAAATCTTTTAATCAATCAGGAATTGTGACAGGTGTAAAAAATAATAATGAAGTTACTGTACAGCTTGGAATATTATCAATTACTGTTAAATTAGATGATGTCTCAAGAGATGTAAAACCGAGTACAACTAAAGAAATAGTAAAAAAACAAACATCTCATAATATACGAAAAACCTTAACAATTAGACCAGAAATTGATCTTAGAGGTATGACAA
Organism: Candidatus Epulonipiscioides gigas; assembly: GCA_001983555.1. Classification (GTDB taxonomy): domain Bacteria; phylum Bacillota; class Clostridia; order Lachnospirales; family Cellulosilyticaceae; genus Epulonipiscioides; species Epulonipiscioides gigas. Next base: position 4,359 of record LJHE01000016.1, on the reverse strand, counting down.
GCGAAGAAGCATTAGAAGCAGCAGGCAAATATTTAGATGACGCATATCTTTCAGGATTAAAAAATGTAACTATTATTCATGGTAAAGGGACAGGAGTTTTACGAGAAGTTATTAAAAATATGTTAAGAAAAATTCCTCATGTATTAAGCTTTAGACCAGGAAAATATGGTGAGGGGGAACATGGGGTTACCGTTGTTGAATTAAAATAAATAAAAGAAAGAAAACAGAGCAAAGAAAGGATGTAAAAATTGAAAACACTTGGGAAAATTATAGTAGGGATAACAATTTGTGTGATATTTGGTGTACCAGCAACACTAATTGGATATTATTGTGTAAAGGGATACAGCGGAGCATATTTTGACATGATAGAAACTGCTCCAATACGTCATGTTTCTACCCAAAATATGCTAGTACAACCTAAAGTATTGGAAGAACAAGTTTTACCAATACCAACAACTGCAAATATTGCTGATATTGCAGAAGAAGTAGAAAAAAGTGTTGTTTCCATTACAACAACTATTCCAGGAAATTTTATTATTGCAAGTGGAGAAGGCCTTGGTTCAGGCGTAATATTTAGCCAAGATGAAGAAAATCTTTATATTATGACAAATGCGCATGTATTGACAGATGCAGTCAATCTTGTTGTATCAAGCCCAACACTTGGCACATATCATGGTGAACTAATTGGAATGGATACGCATACAGATATAGCAGTTGTTGCAATTTCATTAGCTCAAATTCCAACTGAGAATAAAGAACATATCTCATTGGCTAAAATTGATTTAAAAAAAGATATAGAAGTAGGAGATATAGTACTTGCAATAGGAAGTCCATTAGATAAAAGTTATCATAGTACTTTAACAATGGGGGTTATAAGTGCCTTAGATAGAGAAACAGATTTAGTTGCACAAAATAGAACATATATTCAAACAGATGCACCAATTAACCCAGGAAATAGTGGTGGTCCGTTAGTTGCTACAGATGGATATTTGATAGGAATAAATACTGCAAAATTAGCAAGTGAAGATGTTGAAGGAATCGGATTTTCAATTCCAATTAAAGAAGCATTACCTATTGCAGATGAAATAATATTAAATGGAAACATAGAGCGTCCAATGCTTGGGATTATTCCATATGATTTATATGAGAGCTCATATTTTGGATTACAAATTCCAGTGGGTATTCTGGTTAATGGTGTTTTACCACAAAGTGGAGCAGATGAAGCAGGAATAGAAGTTGGAGATATAATAGTTAAAATTAATAATCAAGAGGTGTTATCGACTGATGAGCTAAACTCAACTTTAGCAAAATATCAAGTTTTAGAATCGGTAAATGTAACACTAATTAGAAATTCTCGATATAAAAAAATAAAAGTTATTTTGCATTCTTTAGAATAATAGTTGTATAGGTATTGGGAAAACTTTCCTCAGTCCGAAGCAAATGATTGCTAAATATATATACTTTTCAGCTAAGCCCATCATCTCCAAAATGTTGGGCTTATTTTAAGTTTGACATAAAGTATTAATTATTTTGGGTGGTTCATTGGTGCATCAAATGTATTAAAATTATGCATGAAAGCATCTGCTGCTTCTTTGACAGACATAGGTTTTTTAGGACTATTAGGACTATAAAAATCTTCTTTTGCGACAAAAGGAGAGCTCTTTGTCATTTGTGGATGTTGTGGATATGGTTGTATTTTTTGTTTTGATTTTTGCAATTGCTGTTGTTGTTTCTGAACTTGTTGAAATTGAGCTATTTGTTGAGCTTGAAAATTTACTTGTTGTTGAAGCTGAGATATTTGTTGATTTTGTCTTAATTTTACACTTTCAAGAAGCATTTCAAGCTCGATATTTGGTTTTAAATCTGGATGCATACCAATTGTGTCGATTGATGCAATTGTTGCAAGACGTATTGTTGATGTAACTTGAGCAAATAATTGATTAACTTCAATAGAAGCTTGCGAACTTGAAATAAATTTAGCAAAAATAAGATTAGTTTGAATTGAACTTTTGGCAGGTGTACTAAATGATTTTGCCTCATCAAATGATAATGCAGTATATAATATATTATTGTCAACAAAATTTACCCAAATGCTATCAGCAAATTTTAGTAAGGAGGCATTTTCTAAACGTAGCGGAGTAGCAATAGGAGTTTCTCCTGCAGAGCTTTTATAAATAAGTTGATTTTGCCCATACATATTTTGTAAATATAGTAAGTGTATTTCATCATTAATTATTGTGGCATTATAATATAAAATTGGTATTTTAGCTGAAATAATTACATCCAGTTTTAGTTTAGATAGACTTAGTGTAAGACATTGGATTTCAGTAGAATTTTGTTCTGGTTGAAATAATATAAAAATAGAATTATTATTGGCAATACAAATAAATTTAGGAGCAGTAAAATTTGTGATTATAGTTTCAACTGTTGGATGTGCAGCATTAATTACTTGATATAATAATGTCTTTGTATTTGAAATATTATCATATGCAGTATAAAAAAAGTTTAAAGAATTGTTGTGAGATATTATATGAAAGTTTTCAAAAATAAACGGGCTTCCTAACTCTTCAAATAACAATATTCTTTTTATTGTAGAATTTTTGTAAGTTATATAGATTATCTGACCCTTAAGATTTTTGGCTATAATATGAATCATTCCATTAATATCTATAGTAGCACAAAATTCATCTGTTACGTTATTTAATAGACTAATTGATTTTCCTCCACAATTTTGTGCTATTAACCCTTGCTTAGTTTTCTCAATTTTAATGAGCAGATTTTCCCAATGACATAAAAAAAACATTTTAATCATCCCCTTTATACATAATATTGAAATTTAAAAATTTTTATACCCTAATTGTAACCTATAAACTTGACCTTCCATAATATAGTTAGTGGAAGCGACATAATTTATAAACATCTAAAAATTTTAAAACAAACAACAATAATGTAGGAGGTATTATTATGAGTTGTGGATGCAATAACATAAACAATAATTTTTTAAATAATAGACTAGATACAAATAATATTAATACAATAAATGGTGAAACTAAACATTTTACAACTGGGGGTATTTGTAATATGTGTAACCCTCAAGGATATACCACAGTTAGTCCTATAGAAGAAGCAGGTTTTTGTCCACCAATTGGAGAGCCTCAAATATTAACTTTAATGGCACCAGCTGTTTTTGATGAAAGTGGAGTAAATTTATGTAGAGTAATTCGTATAGGTGAGTTAGCTAATGCATGTGCAGGTAGTCAAATGAGCAGAACTACAGATTTATTATTTGATGGATTAACAGTATTAGATCTTCAAAATGCTACACACCTTCAACTTCAAGTAGTTGATATAGATTTCAATTTTGTTTGCCCTAAAAGCGCAAGATATTCAGATATAAGACCAGCGAAAAATAATCCTAACTTATCAAGAGTAACGCTTAGAGATATAGATGTTACTTTTGCAATAAAAGTTATTGATAAGAATTGCAGAGTATGTAAAGAAGGTATGATGACTCTTAGATATTTACCAGGAGAGCACTGCCCAGGATACGACGAAAAAACTAATCCAAAAAACATTGCAGTTGATTTATACACACCATACGGAGTAGCATTTGCAGTTGAAAATCCATCAGGATGCAATAAGCTTGTTCCAATCGTAAACTATATCGGTTATGTTGGTGCAGATACCTGTCAAAATTGCTATAATCTTGATAACAATAATAATGGTGGAATAATGCCACTTGAAGATCCAGCGCTTACACCTGTTATGCCACCAGCATATAAAGTATTCGAGCCAAATAACTCATTATCACAAGGTATTTCAGCTCAAGGTCTTGCAAAAGTTATTAGTGCAGATTCAGAATATATTGCAATCGGTCTTACTCTATACTTCAAAGTAGTTTATTTTGTACAATATAAGTTTAATCACGAAGGGCTTTGTGTTCCGCCTAAATTTACAACTGTTGCTACATCTTCTGAGAATTCAAGTTGTAAAGCATTTGTTGAAGGGGATTTATTAGAACAAAGTATATTGCCACTTAGTGTTTGTGTTGAACCTAAATCATATTAATTTAGAAAATATATAAAGATGTAATCAACTAAGATTACATCTTCTTTTATTATAGTAAATTTTAAAAAATATTGTATATTTTTTAAAAATATGATAATATAAAAATATAATAATAGTTTAAATAAAATGTATAAATGTGGAGCTGTTAAGTTAAAATGAAAAATAAAATTAAATGTCAAGATATAATTTTATAAATTTGCAAGAAATGAAAAATTAAATGTCAAAATAAAAAATAAGCATAGCAAATAAGCCTAAAGGCGGAAAATTTTAAAAATTAGATTAACAGCCAAT
>LJHE01000015.1 GCA_001983555.1 Candidatus Epulonipiscioides gigas | reverse complement strand
TGGATATTTTAGATGATGAAACTTTAGCTCTTAAATCTAATTTGTCTATTGAAGAAATTAAAGATATACGTAAAAAGTTTAGTTAAAATATGAACTAGGATTAAATAAACAAAAAAACTTTTAGGTTGCTGCGTGAAATAACAGAAGGTGCAGTATGATTTGGTGATGACTGTGGGTGGAGCTTCAGTATTGTAGGCGCTTGAAAGTCTCTTCTTATAGTGAACAGTACACCTAAAACGTAATAACTTTAAAAGTAAAAAACAGGATAATACGATTTATACCATTTTTTATTAAATTAAGAAAGGACTGTATGATGAGAAAACTTAATCCACGCAATGATTTTATATTTAAAAAAATATTTGGTGAACCAGGCAGAGAAAGAGAGCTTATGGCTTTTTTAAATGCAATATTGCATAATACTTTATCAGCTCCTATCACATCTATATTAATTATTGAGCACAAAGAACTTTCACAACAATTATTTGATGATAAACTTGGTATTATAGATATTAGAGCGACTTTAGAAGATGCTACTATTATAAATATTGAAGTTCAATTAATTAATCAATACAACATGGAGAAACGTACATTATTTTATTGGAGTAAGTTATATTCAAGTAGTATAAAAAAAGGCGAGAATTATAAACTATTGCCAAGAGTAATAACAATAAATATACTAGACTTTAATTTTCTAGGAACAAAAAGCTATCATTCGACATTTCATTTATGGGAGGATACCGAAAAAGATTATAAACTAACAGATATACTAGAGCTACACTTTATAGAATATCCCAAATTTAAAAACCAAGTGGGAGAAAATTATAAACAACTATCAAAGACAAGATGGCTAAAAGGTTTGGAACAAAATATAGACCAAACTACGTTAGAGGAGTTAATAAATTTGGAACCTGCAATGGAATATGTACAAAAGACATTAGACTATATAGGTAGTGACCCAGAAATGATAAGTTTATACGAGGCAAGAGAAAAGGCAAGATTAGATAATATTAATATGATAGATTCAGCTATTGAAGAAGGTAAGATTGAGGGCATTAAAGAAGGAATTAAAAAAGGTAAGATTGAGGGTATTAAAGAAGGTAAGATTGAGGGAATTAAAGAAGGAATTAAAAAAGGTAAGATTGAGGGTATTAAAGAAGGTAAGATTGAGGGAATTAAAGAAGGTAAGATTGAAGGTATTAAAGAAGGTAAGATTGAAGGTATTAAAGAAGGTAAGATTGAGGGTATTAAAGAAGGTCAAGTTAACTTAATTATAGGATTGTTGGATATTTTAGATGATGAAACTTTAGCTCTTAAATCTGATCTGTCTATTGAAGAAATTAAAGATATACGTAAAAAGTTTAGTTAAAATATGAACTGCGATTTTTATAATACTATTTATTTAATTTTTTATCATATTACATGTTTTTATTTTAGATAATTTTAAACTGCTTTCACTATAAATAAAAAACCCACACGATGATTATCGCATGGGCTATATATATCTATCCTTTTAATGCTCCGACCATAATTCCTTGTACGAAATACTTTTGTACAAATGGATATAATATAAGCATTGGTGCTGTTGAAACAACTATAACTGAATATTGAAGCATATTTTGCAAATTTTCTCTATATAGAATTTCTTCCATTGTATATCCTGATGATGACATTTCCATATTTTGCCCTACAATTAATATATCTCTCATTATAAGTTGAAGTGGATAATATTCTGGTGTGTGTAGATAAATCATTGCATTAAAGAATGCATTCCAGTGACCAACTGCATAATACAATGTGATAACCGCTATAATTGGTTTAGATAATGGAAGTACTATTTTTAGAAGATATCCAATATCACTACAGCCATCCATTGTGGCAGCTTCAAGAAGCTCATTAGGTATAGATTTTTGGAAGAATGTACGAGTTATTACCATGTTCCATATACCTAGAGCTCCTGGAATTATCATAACAAGTGGGTTATCAATTAAATGTAAGTCTTTATATAATAAGTATGTAGGAATCATCCCACCATTAAACCACATTGTAAATGCAAAAAATAGTGTAATTTGATTTCTATATGGAAGCTTTGTTCTTGATAGAGCATATGCCGCCATAACCGTCATAACTACGTTAACTACTGTACCCGAAACTGTATATATAAAAGTATTTTTAAATCCTGTTGGAATACTATTGTGGTCTAATATAGCTTTATAGCCATCTAAAGTAATATCAAGCGGCCAAAAGACAACTTCACCCGCAGCAACTCTTGCTCCTGAGCTAAATGAAGATATAAAAATATACCACAATGGATAAAGTATTATTAATGCAGTAACTATGAGCAGTGCATATACTATTCCATAAAATACTGTATCTGAATTAAATTCTTGTTTTGATTTTTTTGTTTTAATTGGTTTTGTATTTTTTACTAAATTTTCTACCATAAGCTCATCTCCCCATATTTGCGAGCTAGTTTATTAACTACAAATATTAATATAAATGCTATTACTGATTGGAATAGTCCAACCGCCGAAGTATATGAAACATCTGGGAACGAGGCGGCAATACCCATTTTGTATACATATGTTGAAATAACTTCTGATGCTGATGCATTAAGAGAATTTTGCATAAGCAATGTTTTTTCAAATCCTACATTTAATATACGTCCTAAACTTAATATAAGTAATATTGTAATTTGTGGTATTAACGCAGGAAAATCAATATGTCGTATGCGTTGTACAACATTTGCTCCGTCTACCATTGCTGCTTCATGTAAACTTACATCTACACCTGTTAATATTGCAATATAAATAATTGCTGAAAATCCCATAGTTTGCCATATACCCGACCACACATAAACAGATGAAAATGCTTCAGGCATTGCAAGTAAATTTAAATTATACTCTATTCCAAATAGTGCTAATACATTATTTATCAAGCCATTTCTTGGATCAAGAGTTTTCATTATAATTGAAACCATTACAACTACTGAAATAAAGTGTGGAGCATAAGTAATAATTTGTACCCCTTTACCAAATTTTTTATTTGGACAATATTTTAGCAATATAGCCAAAATAACAGGGAATGGTACACCTACTATTAACCCATATATACTAATTTCTAAAGTATTGAGCATTATATCTTTAAATTGATAATAGTCAAAAAATCTTATAAAGTGCTCAAATCCAACCCATTCGCTTCCCCATATCCCATCAACGGGTTTATAATCACGGAATGCAATCTGAGCTCCATACATTGGGAAGTAATGGAATACTAACATGTATAACATAGGCAATAATAGCAATAAGTATAGTTGCCAACAATCAAAAAACGCTGCCTTTGTACGCTCCCATCTACTTTTTTGTTTCTTATTTATTATTACTTGCCCTGTGTTATCCACTGGTTCAGGTTTGACTTTTTTACTCTTCATTTTTTTCCCCCTTACATTTAAAACGGTAAAATCCTACTTCATAGTTGAATTATATTTATTTTGGTATATTTCTAAGTACCTAGAAAGACCAATTTTTTCCATTTCTGCAAGATATTCATCCCAATATTCATCCACATCTTTTTTACCTGTTACAAATTCTGCAAATGTAGCATCAAAATATGCAACTAGTGAAGTTTCAATATCTATAAGCTCGCGTGACTCATCTGCATTAAAGGCCATTGGTAAAATTAGCATATCATCATCTGGTAAATATGGAGAATAATAATCAAGTGTGATTTGATGTAAGGTTGTTTCTGCATCTCCTTCGCCTTCTACAGTATATCTAATAAGGAAATCCTCTGCAGAATATCCAGGTCCTAGTTGGTTCCAATACCTACCATCTCTATCATTATTTCCAGTAAGTCTTGTATATGTTGCGGGTTCACCTATAGAATTTAAGTCCCCCTCTTTTGCCATTACATAGTCAACGCCTTGTTCACCCATAAAATTTTGTATTCTAAAATCATTGATTTCATTATAAAAAAATAAGTCCCAAGCACGAATAGCAGCTTCTGGAGATGGACATTCACTAGTAATGGAAAATACAGGATTTCCTACTTTTGGAATATGATTTGAAATTGCATATTGAACACCTTCAGGTCCAATTAAAGGAGCAACTGGCGAATATTCTTTCCATCTATCAGAATCTCCAATATTTAAAAATGAGCCAAGATATCCACCTGCAGACGCTCCAAATATGTTATCACCTGGATTATTTGCCAATTGTTTTATCCCATTTGTATCCTGTGTAAATACAGTTTCGTCTATTAATCCCTCTTCAAAGAGCATATTTAAATATTTAATTCCCTCTTTAATTTCATCAGTTACTCTTGTATATACAAGTTGACCATTGTCATCTACATACATAAATTTGTTACTTGGAGAATAATAAGTAAAGCTATTCATCAAAAACATTAGTGTATTAGCATTCCAAGCTTTAAACGAACCTGTTAAAGCTATTTCATCATTCGGGTCACCATTTCCATTTGCATCTTCATTTTTAAACGCTCGAATAACTTCAGTAAAATCATCTAGTGTTTTTGGCACTTCAAGACCTAAATTATCAAGCCAAACTTGATTTATCCACATTTTGTAACTAGCCTCAGTTTGAGGTGTTCTGTCTACTACAGGTAGCGAATAAATATGCCCATCATCTAAAGTCATATTTTTTTCAACTAATGGATACTTATCAAAAACTGCTTGCACATGGGGAGCATGTTCTTTAATTAAATCTTCAAGAGGAATTAAAACGCCCTGCTCTGCATATAAAAGTTGCTCTGATTTTGATCACCAATGGTCTAATATTAAATCTGGATATGTACCGCTTTGCATAAGAGCATTCAATTTTTGTACTCTGTCAGCACTTGGTACTTCTTGCCAATCAAGTGTAAGACCAGTATAATCTTCAAATTTTCTAGTAAATGAATTATTTTCTCTTGAATAACTAGTTACACCTGAACGTAACGGAGCAAATACTTCTATTACGAGTTCTTCCCCTTCTGGTACAATTGGAAAATTTCCTGTTTCAGTCAATGTTACCGTAACTTGCTCGGTTTCATTATCTCCACCGCATCCTACTAGAGCTATGCTTACTAGTAATGCTGTAATTAATAATTTACTTTTCATAAATAAATTCTCCTTTAATTAATATTTTCTACACAGCTATTACAATTATATTTCCAATATATGTAAATGTCAATACAATTTAATAAAAAAAGACACGATTTTTCGTGTCTCATAAATAAATTATTTCATAGTACTGTCATATTTATTTTGGTATATTTCTAAGTACCTAGACAGACCAATTTTTTCCATTTCTGCAAGATATTCGTCCCAATATTCATCCACATCTTTTTTACCTGTTACAAATTCTGCAAATGTAGTATCAAAATATGAAATTAGAGAACTTTCTATATCTATAATTTCACGAGCTTCGTCTGTATCAAATGACATAGGTAATATTATCATATCATCTGTTGGAAGATATGGCGTATAATTATCTAAAGTAATTTGATGCAGTGTACTTTCAGCATCTCCTTCACCTTCAACTGTGTATTCAATAAAGAAATCTTCATCTTTATATGTTGGACCTAATTGGTTCCAATAACGTCCATCTCTGTCGGCATTTCCAGTAAGTCTTGTGTATTTTGCAGGTTCACCTATAGCATTTAAATCACCTTCTTTGGCCATAACATAGTCAATGCCTTCTTGACCTAAAAAATTACGTATTCCCCAGTCTTCAGTTTCATTATAGAAAAATAAATCCCAAGCACGTATAACTGCTTCTGGTGATGGACATTCGCTGGTAATGGAAAATACAGCTCCGCCAATGTTAGGATTTGAAATGGTATATTGTACACCTTCTGGACCTATTAATGGAGCAACAGCTGAAAAGTCTTTCCATCTATCTGAATCGCCAATATTTAAAAATGAGCCTAAATATCCACCAGCACATGCTCCTAGTATGTTATCTCCAGGATTGTTAGCAATTTGTTTTAAACCATTTGTATCTTGAGTAAATATCAACTCATCCATTAACCCTTCTTCAAAGAGCATATTTAAGTATTTAATACCTTCTTTAATCTCATCACTAGTTCTTGTATAAATTATTTTTCCATTATCATCTACATACATAAATTTATTAGCGGGAGCATAATAGGTAAAACTATTTAATAAAAATATCATAGTATTAGCATTCCAAGCTTTAAATGAACCTGTTAATGCAATTTCATCATTTGGATCACCATTTCCATTTGCATCTTTATTTTTAAACGCTCGAATAACTTCTGTAAAATCATCTAGTGTTTTTGGCATATCAAGACCTAAATTATCAAGCCATACTTGATTTATCCACATTTTGTAGTTTGCTTCTGTTTGTGGTGTTGCATCTATTGTAGGTAGAGCATATATATGTCCATCGTCTGCAGTCATATTTTTCTTAACTAACGGATATTTATCCAAAACTTCTTGAATATGAGGAGCATATTCTGCAATCAAATCTTCAAGTGGAAGTAGTATCCCTTGCTCTGCGTATAGTAATTGCTCAGATTTTGACCACCAATGGTCTAAGATTAAATCAGGATATGAACCACTTTGCATAATAGCATTTAGTTTTGCTGTTCTATCTGCAGTTGGAACTTCTTGCCAATTTAAAGTTAACCCTGTGTAGTCTTCAAAATCTTTAGTATATGTATTTTTATCTCGGTGATAAGTTGTGATACCATTTCTAAGATTGGCAAAAACATCTATTACGAGCTCCTCACCTTCTGGTACAATTGGAAAAGTCCCGTTTTCTGTTAAAGTTACAGAAGCCTGCTCTTTTTCGCTATCTCCACCGCATCCTACTAGAGCTAGAGCTATGCTTGCTAGTAATGCTGTAATTAATAATTTACTTTTCATACATCTGCCTCCAAAATATATTTTATATTACAATTATATTTCTAATATTTTTAAAAGTCAAGCTATATTTTTAACAATTTTTGTATAAATATAACTTCAGAGCTCAATACCTATTTAGCAATAGAGCTCATAAAGCAGAAAGCTATTAATATTTAAAAATCTCTTAATTCTATAATTTCACATGTGTATATCTTGTCTATTGAATTATACTTAATACCTACTATCAAAATATTTCTATTATATTCTTTTTTTAATTTTGTTACATATTCTCTTTCTATTATTTGTTCAAGTGCTATTTTAGTACTTTTATCTTTTTTTAGTTCTATAACTATTGGCAAATCTATTATATTTCTAGGATGAAAAATAAAATCTACATATCCTTTAGAGCTCTTTTCTTCTCTTTCGATTCTATATCTGTTTCGAGCAGAAAGATAAGCTAATGTTAAAACGCATGATAAACTATTTTCATCATTATACTTAAGTATTGGAATTTCTAAGTTATGAATATCATGAATAATCTTTGCCATCTTTTTAGCATCCTTATTGAAAGTGGCTAACAACATTTCATCTGCATTTTTTATCATTTGTGCTAGCTCCCCAAAACAATCATGTTTAATAGAATTTTCAAATTCAATCATTAATTCTTTATTAGGAATTCTAAGCCTACCATGAGCATACGATAAAAATCCATGGGTTATCATTGCAGAATAGATTTCCTTTTTACCAGAAGGCAGTTTTGCACCTGCTCTAAAATCCTCAATTATATCTATATTTATTTCTTCTCCATTAAGCATTCTTATTAAGTCTTCACGAAGTCCAAATGCGTTAAGTTTTAAATAATTGGCGACTTCATCCATTGCACCAGTACTAGTCCAATAGCTTTGACAACTATTGTCACTAATAGCAAATATTACACTCCTTGGATTAAATAATCTTATACCTTTTTTTGTTGTATAACCATTATACCACTCTGCTACTTTTTCATATGTTATGCCATTATTAATATGACACAAATGTTTTACTTCTTCTTCTGTGAAACCAAAATATTGAGCAAGCACATCATCATTTAGAAAAGTATATTCTCGGAACATGTTTAAAGCCGAGCTAGATGAATGTTTTTTTATGGGCAAAATTCCTGTCATATAACATAATGCTACATATGAGCGGTCTTTTAATAAATATCTTAAAAAATTTAGAAATTGAATGTGGTTTTCTATATATATATTCTGATTAAAAATAAAATCCCATTCATCAAATATAAATATAAATTTATCATTAACAGCCTCAAATTTATCCGCTATTTCTGCATATGGATCAAAATCCACATTTGCATACATTTTTTTTAATTCAGTATCTAATAAATTAATTATTCTATTTATATAGGTATTGTATGTTATTCCTGTTTCATAGAATTTTGAAAAATCTATTTTCACTATATTATATTGATTTAAATGTTTGAGATAATCTTTTGAAACGCTAATTTTTAATTTATCAAAAATATTTTTTGTGTCAACTACTTTGCTATAATAGCTCTCTATGAGATATGTCATGCTAGACTTTCCAAATCGTCTAGGTCTTGTAACACACACCCATCTTGTTGTTTTGCAAACTTTTTTATTTAAAAGTTCTAGTATATTAGATTTATCAACATATAATTCATCATCAACTAACATTAAAAATTCTTCATATCCTACAAAAGAATTAATATATATCACTAATCTTTCCTTTCGATCTAATTTGTCTATATTCATTGATTTCTTATACGTGAGCTATTTATGCTCGGATGAAATTGTTTTTTCAATATATAGTATTCCACAAGTAAATTAATTTAAACAAAAAAAAGAGAGCATATGCCCTCTTTTATTATTATTAGTTTGTGAAAGTTGCAACGTTTGTTGCTGGATTCCAACTTACACTTAGTCCAAGTGCTTCTGCAATTGGTCTAATTGGTGCATATGCACGGTTATCAGAACCGATTGTCATTGCTTCATCCATAATTTTAGGAGTACCGTTTACTGTTAGAATTTTAGAACCATTTTTAATAGTTACAAGAGTAGAACCTGTTGCTCCGATGGTGCCATTTGTAATTGTAACTGTCATTACATTGTTGTCATCGTGTCCAAATGCAATGTGTTCTGAATCAATTCCAAAGAATGTTGCAAGGTCACGTACACCTATCATTGACCAACCTTTTGTTGTAATATATGGCTTAGAAGTCATGGCTACTTTTTTACCATTAACTGTGGTTGTTCCTGCTCTAAAGTCTACTACTGTTTGAATTTGTGTATTTTCAACACTATCTCCAATATATAAGAAATCACTTTCTTTGATTACTTCTTGTTCTTTATCATCATCTATATATTCTGCTACTTCGTCTTCATCACAGCTGTTTAAATCTAAGTCCTCAGCAGCTTCATTGTCCATATCTACTGCATTTCCAGAAATATATAGGTCATATCCGCCTCTTGGTGTTCCAGCCCAAATATCAAATTCAATATCTTCAATTGTAATTACTGCTGGTACATCATCTGATTCTTCTTCAATTGTAATTTTAATATATCCATCATCAACATCTGTATCTATTTCAAGTTCTGATTCGCTATTAACACTAATCTTTGCATCTTTGATGCTAATGTCTTCTAGTGCAATTAAAAATTCAGTTCCTCTTTTGAATACTTCTACTTGTGATTCTGTAATTACAATCTTTCCTGTACGTTGCTCTTTAACACCTAAGTCTAAAACTATTGGTTCTGTTTTAATTGTGAAAGGTTTTTTTACTTTACCTATTATGAACGTTTTTTCATCATCTTCAAAATTATCACTTTCAACAACAAGATTCATATTTCCTTCAGTTGCACTAGCAGCAGCATCTACTTCAATTACAAATGTAAGTTCTTCTAACATACTATGCCAATCTTGCGCTGCCTTTTCTTCATCTGTTTTGTTAATATAATCTCCTTCAGCGATATCATAAAGTGCATCAAGGTCTAATACATATTCATCATCATCATCTTCCTCATAAAAAATCTTTTCTTCTCCATTTGAAATTTCACCATCATCAAACATAAAGTCAATGTCTGCTATATTATTTTCAACTAAAGAGCTGTTTTGAAATTTTAAATAAAATTCATCTCTTTTATCTATTGCACCAGCAACAATCTCTCTAAGTGCAAGCTCCACTTTATCTGACTCTTGACCAGCCCAAACTTCCGCTTCTTCATCAACATCAAACATAAACTCTTCATCTATAACTTCTGCAAGAACAAGTTCTTCTTTAAATTCATTTGCATCATCATAGTCCCACTCGCCAAGATCGTTACCATATGACAAATTTTCAACTTCAGTTATAGTTATTTCAACATCGCCTAAACTAAGTTCATCTTTTCGTGATGTCATATCTATTGGTAGATTTATAAATTCAATTCCACCTTCATATTTACGCTCCTTTCCGCTTTCAATTCCTTTGTCAATAATTCTAACAAGCAATTCATTATCTTCAGCTGCAATAACTTCTACTTGAATATCTTCTTCATAGTTACGAAGCCCCCCTGTAAGACCAATATAATCCTGAAGTATGCCTGGAACTAATCCATCATTCCAATATCTATTCCCTTCATTTAGCTCAAACTCAAGTTTACTATTTTCAAGCTGAATATGGAAAAAACGTCCATTTGCATTTAGCTTTTCTATGTCATCATCATCAACATCTTCTTTATAGTCGCTAGCATCTGTTTCTGTTCCATCAAAATTACCATCAAATATATGCTCTTGTTCTTCCTCAAACTCAAATACTCCAAGCTTTCCAGCTGCAGTAACAGAAAGTTCTCCTTTTTTTGAAATATTAACTTCTAAAACATCACCAGTAACTTCTCCATTGCTACTAAGAACAGTCTTAGCACCTGCATATCTTGGGTCAGGTCCACCTAATTTAACAGATGGGGCTTTACCTGTTACTTGAAATGCTATTGGAACATATAGTCGACATGCAGTTTGATTTCTTGCAAAGTTTTGATACATTTCAACATCAAGCACTTTATTATCATTTTCATCAAGTGATACCGAAAATTCCTTAATATATACTTGAGTAGACTGCGCAGCTGTTTCAGAAGCTTTAACTGTAAAATGTAGCTGATCACTATTACTGGAAATCCAATCAAGCTTATCATCCCCTGTTAGATTAGGATTAATAGCTGTTATTGTATTTGCATGTTCAAACTTCTTATTAGTCGCGTTATAATCCTCTACACTTCTAAATTTGGTAACATCTTTTCCATCAATTTTTTCTGTAACTTTTTCAAACACATATACCTCTTCAAAATCACTATTGATTTTTTTATATTGATCCTGATTTTCTGTCTTTGATATATATTTTTTATAAACTGCATATGATGTAGATACATAAGAAGTATATACCCCGTCTTCTATGGTGAAAAGTCTTTCAGGGTAATCCGGAGGAGTCATTGAGGTAGAGGTAGTTGTAGTTCTGTCCGAACTATCATCCATACCATCTTTCCCTTCGGATTCATCTGCTAATGCATAAAAACCCTCATTATCTTCAGTATTTATAAATAGATCTTCATTAAATTTTATATCAGTTGCTTCAATAGTAAATATGGATGGGTCCTCTTCTGATCCTTTAATTGGATCACCTTGATTATTTTGAATTTTTAGGTTTATTGCATTATTTTTTTTTGCATGTTCGTCTTCATCATAAACATAGTAGTATTTATTGAGATTGTTCTCTGATGATGTTGTCATAGATTCTCTGTCTGCTGTTATAGTTGCTGCTTGTGTAACATTTGGTATTGCTGTTGCTAACATAGTTGCTGCCATAACCATTGCAAATTTTTGACGTAATTTCATTTTATTGTCCCCCTATTGTGTGTATGTGATATGTGATAACGTATCAAGCCAAAAGACATTTAGTGCATCAGATATTATGCTTTTGGCTTGTCTTGGCTTTTTTATATTTAGCGTAGAGAGGTATGTGTGCTTATTTATTCTGCTCCCTGCTACATTTAGAATTATATCTCAGCCTTAATAAAAAGTCAATAACTAGCGACTTTTTGTAATTTTTGCGTAATATAACGTCGATTTGTTACACTAGAAATACCTTGTTTTATGCGTGTTTCTAAGCTTTGCTTTTTTATTTCGTAATATTATTTGTAATAAGTAAGTAATTTTGTCATATTAAAATGTCGGAGTTTTTTATCAATTATCATCTTTGATTGCCGTTTACTAGGAAGTACACCCTTTTAAGTGGGAAAGCACCAAAGGTGCAAAGGGGAGTTTAAGTGAAGGCTTCCAAGCGAGCAAAAATAAAAAAACTGGCATACCCATAAGATATGCCAGAATATTAGATTTATTTTATTAATAAAGAATGACCATCCATTTCAGGAGCTGGCTCAATTCCCATCATATCAAGCAAAGTAGGAGCAAAGTCAGCAAGTTTACCGCCTTCTTTTAGTCCTTTAGCATTCTTGCAATTTACAAGAATAAGAGGAACAGGATTAGTAGTGTGAGCAGTAAACACATCTCCTGTTGCTGGATCAAGCATTTGGTCAGCATTTCCGTGATCAGCAGTAATTAGAGCAGAGCCACCGGTTTCTTCGATGGCAGTAATAACTTGCTCAACTGCTTTGTCAACTGCTTCAACAGCAGCAACGGCAGCTCCAATAACTCCAGTATGACCAACCATGTCTGGGTTTGCAAAGTTTGCAATTATTACATCATATTTTTCACTTCTAATAGCTTCTTCAAGTTTATCCGCTACTTCATATACGCTCATTTCTGGTTGAAGGTCATACGTTGCAACTTTCGGAGAAGGTATTAGAATACGATCTTCATTTTTATTAGGTTCTTCAACTCCACCATTAAAGAAGAAAGTCACATGAGCATATTTTTCAGTTTCAGCAATTCTAAGTTGTTTTTTACCCAGCTTTGCCAGATATTCACCTAAAGTGTTGTCAAGTACTTGCGGTTTAAAAGCCACTTCTTTATTTACAATAGTCACATCATATTGAGTAAGAGCGACAAAAGTTGTAGGAATTAGCTCTCTTTTAAATCCAGTAAAATTAGGGTCAACAATTGCACGAGTGATTTCTCTTGCTCTATCTGGTCTAAAGTTAAAGAATATAACAGAATCATCAGCTTTAATGGTTCCGATAGGGTTACCATCTTTTGTAATTACAGTTGGTAGAACAAATTCATCTAAAATATCGTTATCGTAAGATTTTTGCATAACAGTAGATGCATTTTCAGATTTTTCACCTTCACCTTTGCAAAGAGCATTGTATGCAACTTGCACTCGCTCCCAACGATTATCTCTATCCATTGCATAATATCTACCAGAAATAGTTGCAATTTTACCAAGTCCTATTTTATCAAGTTCTGCTTGAAGTTCATTCACAAATTCTTTGCCAGAAGCAGGAGGAGTGTCACGGCCATCCATAAATGCATGAATATAAACTTTTGAAACACCAATTTTTTTGGCCATTTTAACAAGTCCATATAAATGTGTGTTGTGACTATGAACGCCACCGTCTGATAAAAGTCCCATAAAATGTAGAGCTTTACCGTTATCTCGAGCTTTTTCCATTGCTCCTTTTATAACGGGATTTTCTAAAATTGTGCCCTCATTAATAGCTTTAGTAATACGTGTTAATTCTTGATATACAACACGTCCTGCTCCTATATTCAAATGACCTACCTCAGAATTACCCATTTGACCATCAGGTAACCCCACATCTAATCCACTTGCATAAGTTTTAACAAATGGATACTTTTTTTCTAATGCATCTATAAAAGGTGTTTTTGCAAGTTTAATTGCATTACCTTTTTCATTTTCAGTAAGTCCAAAACCATCTAAAATTAACAATAGCGTTGCCATAAAATCTCCCTTTTTCTAATAATTTATAATATCAGCAAATTCTGATTTAAGGCTTGCTCCACCAACAAGACCACCATCAATATTACCCATATTAAATAATTCGTTTGCATTTCCACCATTTACAGAACCGCCATATTGTATACGAACTGCATCTGCAACTTCTTGAGAATAAATCTCAGCAATTACTCTCCTAATTTCTCTACATACTTCTTCTGCTTGCTCGCTTGTAGCAGTTTTGCCTGTTCCAATTGCCCATATTGGTTCATATGCAATAACAACTTTTTTTGCATCTTCTGGAGATACATCTTTTAGAGCGATTTTAGTTTGCAGTCTTACAAGGTCAATTGTAATTCCTTGTTCTCTTTCTTTAAGACTTTCACCAACACAAATTATAGGAATAAGATTATGCTTAATAGCCGTAAGAACTTTTTTATTTACAGACTCATCTGTCTCAGCAAAATATTGTCTTCTTTCAGAGTGACCAATAATTACATATTTTACGCCCATTTCTGTTAACATATTTGGAGCAATCTCACCTGTGTATGCTCCGTTTTCTTCAAAATACATATTTTGAGCTCCAACTGCAATTTTTGTGCCTTCTGTAGCTTTTAAAACTGCATCAAGACATACAAATGTTGGACAAAATACAACATCTACTTTATCAGTATTAACTTTGTCTTTTAGTAAATTTACAAGCTCAACTGCTTCTTTAGGGGTTTTATTCATTTTCCAATTACCAGCAATAATTTTTTTACGCATAATATCCTCCAATAATTTTAATTATTGGCCATAGCTTGAGCTATGACCGTACAATATAATTTGTGCTAAATTTTATAAATCGTCATCAGCTGCAAATACACCAGGAAGCTCTTTTCCTTCTAAATACTCAAGACTTGCTCCACCACCAGTTGAAATATGGCTCATTTTATCAGCAAGACCAAGACGAGTAATGGCACTTACAGAATCTCCGCCTCCAATAACAGTAACTGCATCAATCAATTTTGCTAGAGCTTCTCCAACTGCAAGAGTTCCTTTTGCAAAGTTGTCAAATTCAAATACACCCATTGGTCCATTCCAAACAACAGTTTTTGCACCCTCAAGAGCTTTTTGGAAAATTTCAATACTTTTTGGTCCAATGTCATATCCTGACCATCCAGGCTCAATTTCTTCTACAACTTTAAATTCTGTTTCATTTTTAAATTCTTTTCCGACTACATTGTCAACAGGAAGAAGTAATTTTACGCCTTTTGCTTCAGCTTTTTTTATCATTTCAAGAGCATAATCTAATTTGTCCGCCTCTAAAAGAGAGTTTCCAATTTCTTTTCCTAGTGCTTTTTGGAAAGTATATGCCATACCGCCACCTATAATTAGTGTATCAACTTTTTCAAGAAGATTGTTAATTACACCAATTTTATCAGAAACTTTTGCTCCTCCAAGAATTGCAACAAATGGGCGTACTGGATTTTCAACAGCTCCACCTAAGAACTTTATCTCATTTTCCATTAGATATCCAACAACATTTTGTTTACAAAACTTTGTTACGCCAACGTTTGAGCAGTGTGCTCTATGAGCTGTTCCAAATGCATCATTTACAGAAATTTCATTATCACAAAGAGAAGCAAGCTCTTCGGCAAAAGTCTTAGCATTTTCATCTTTAGAATATTTTTCTTCTTCAACTCTAAATCTTGTATTTTGAAGTAGCATAACTTCGCCATCTTTTAATTCTTTTGCCATAGCTTTTGCTATTTCACCTGTAACTTGGTCATCATCCGCAAATTTTACAGTTGTACCTAAGTGTTTTGATAAACTAACTGCAACAGGCTCAAGAGTGAGCTCTGGTTTTACAGTCCCTTTTGGCTTACCAAGATGAGAGCATAAAATAACTTTTGCTCCACCATCAATAAGTTTTTTAATGGTTGGTAATGCACCAAGAATACGGTTTTCATTTTGAATTATTCCATCTTTTAGAGGAACATTAAAATCACAACGTACTAATACTTTTTTTCCTTTTATATCTTTTAAGCTTTCAACAGATTTTTTCACGATATTCTCCATTCTTTATTCTAGTTACTAAATTAGAAACATGTCAATTTTATACAATTAATAAAGGGACCAGCCCAAAGGACCGGACCCTTCTTTTTAGGACCAATTATTTTAATTCAGCAAAATATTTAATGGTTCTAACCATATTGCTTGTATAAGAGTTTTCATTATCATACCAAGAAACAACTTTTACAAGACTAGTATCGCCCATATCTTGAACTTTAGTTTGAGTAGCATCAAATAAAGAACCATATGTGCAACCGATAATATCGCTAGATACTAATTCTTCTGTAGTGTAACCAAAAGAAGGGTTTTCTGCAGCTTTCATTGCTTTATTAACATCATCAGCAGTAACTTTTTTGGTTACAACTGCAACAAGCTCTGTTAATGAACCAGTTGGAACAGGAACTCTTTGAGCAGCTCCATCAAGTTTTCCATTAAGTTCAGGAATAACTAGACCGATTGCTTTTGCAGCTCCAGTTGAGTTTGGAACAATATTACAAGCAGCAGCTCTTGCACGTCTAAGATCTCCTTTTGGATGAGGTCCATCAAGAGTCATTTGGTCACCTGTAAACGCATGGATTGTAGTCATGAAACCTTTTTTGATTTCTGCAAGATCATTTAAAGCTTTTGCCATAGGAGCAAGGCAGTTTGTAGTACAAGATGCAGCAGAAATGATTGTATCAGCTGGTTTTAATGTTTTTTCATTAACACCAAATACTATTGTTGGAAGATCATCTCCAGCTGGAGCAGAAATTACAACTTTTTTAGCGCCTGCATCTATATGAGCTTGAGATTTAGCTTTTGATACATAAAAACCAGTACACTCAAGAACAACGTCAACACCAAGTTCTCCCCAAGGAAGATTTTTAGCATCTTTTTCTGCATAAATAGTAATTTCTTTACCATCTACAACAATTGATTTTTCTTTTGCAACAACTTTATCTGCAAGAGCATATCTGCCTTGTGCTGTATCGTATTTTAATAGATGAGCAAGCATTTTTGGATTTGTTAAGTCGTTAATTGCAACAACATCATATCCTTCTGCTCCGAACATTTGTCTAAATGCTAGTCTACCAATTCTTCCAAAACCGTTAATTGCTACTTTTACTGCCATTTAAAAAGTCCTCCTTAAAAATAAAAAATTAATGTAAGATTTCAGTTATAAATAAAGCTTTTTAACTGAAAACTAATGAATGAAAACTAATAAAAAAAGTAAATCTAATTTATTGTAACACAAGATTGCAAAAATAATCAAGGACTTTTAACAAATTTTTATTTTTTTTTTTATAAAAAATTTGAACCTTAAAAATATCTTTTACCAAGTTCTTGAAAAAAGTATTTTTTTATTTTTTTTTACTTATTCAAAATAATTGCCATATTGGCTAAATATATTTTTAACTACATCATAAGAAAGCTTTTCACGTCGGTACTCATCTACAATACCTTTATTATTGTGTAGTCTACCTCTTTCTTTAAACCAACCATCACTTACTTGACAGTCACAAAATTGCCATATAAATACGCCTGTACATGCATTATTAGCCAAAATTGGAGCAATTTGCTTTTCTAAAATATCAGCCTGACCTTCTTCTGACCATTTTTCTTTTGAGCGTTGACGATATCCATAAATTGCTCCACAACCAATTTCACTAACTATAAACGGCTTTAACTTTCCAGCATGCTCGTTTGCATAGTCAATATGCTTTTGTAATACTTCTCCAACATCACCTGGAAGATACCAGAGCGGATACATATTATTTGAAACCACTGTAGGATATTCAAAACAAATATCTTTATAATGTTTATTGCTCGCAAAAGTATTTGGTCTTGAGCTATCAAGATTTTGAATTTGCTCCAATTGAATTTTGTGATAACTTGCATATGGTTCTTTTTGACTTATACATTCGTTCAAAATTCCCCAAATAAATATGCTTGGATGATTGTAATGATAATTTATCATTTCATCAATACATTCTTTAGATTGTGGCATAAAGTTTGGCTTATCCATATCTTCTTCTTTAAATCCACGAGCATGAGCCTCTTCCCAAACTAAAATACCAGCTTCGTCACAAAGGTCAAGAAACAGCTCGTCATTTGGATAATGTGAAGTTCTTATGGCGTTTGCATTTAAATTTTTTATCTGTTGTATATCATATACCATTGCTAAATATGGTAAAGAGCAACCAAATTGAGGATGGTCTTCATGACGATTAAATCCCTTAATTCTAATTCTTTTACCATTTAATAAAATTTTATTGCCATCAACTTTAACTTCTCTAAAGCCAACACTTTCAATTAAATCATCATACATTTCTCCATTAACTTTTAAGAACATTTTTAGTAAATACAAAGTTGGAGCTTCCATGCTCCAAGGTAGAACATCTCGAAATTCGTACTCTCTTTCTAGCTCTGTAACAGAATTTGATGGAAAATTTATTTCTGTTTCACCAAAACCAAATAGTGTATCTGCTACTATAAAGTCAAGGTTTGCCTTAATATCATTGTCTGTAAGATTTTCTACTAACACACGAACTTTTCCAGTCCACACATCTCCTTTTTTTATTGGAGTAAAATATACATTTTTAATATATATATCTACCAATTTTTCAAGTACAACACCACGTGTTATTCCACCATATGTCATATAGTCATTTTCTTTGTGCAATACAGATTCATTATTAAAGCTATTATCAACTTCTACTTTAAGTGTATGGTCGCCTTCTGGTAAATCTTTTATAAGCACCTCAAACGGAGTATATGCATTATAATGATATTTTACAAATTGGTCGTCTATATATACCTTTGCGGTATGACTAACACCTTTAAAAATAAGACGGATATTTCCTTTAGCATAAAATTGTCTTGTAAAAGTACCGCTTCCTCTATAGCTTGCAAAATCAGGATGTTTTTCTAAGCAAGAGGGCACAAATATTTCATACTTTTGCCCTTGATGCTCACCACCGTCTGGAACATAATCCCAAAAAGAATTACTTAACACTTCCGTCATTCTATAAACATTTGTTTTAAACGCACGAATCATATTATAAACTCCTTTAAAAATTATTGAATAGCATTTTTCATTACTCTAATATATTCTTCTACATGTTTGGGTGAATTTATACCATACTTTTCTATTATTTTTACAATAGCACTACCAACTATTACACCATCTGATATTTCGCTCATTTGTTTTGCTTGCTCAGGAGTTGATATTCCAAAGCCTATCATACATGGCACATCACTATATGATTTTACTTGTTTAATTATCTGGCCAATATCATTTGTCAAGTTAGAGCGCACCCCAGTAACGCCTAGTGAAGATACACAATATAAAAATCCTTCTGCTTCTTTTGCAATTTTTTCCAGTCTTTCTTTTGAAGTTATGGCTATTAATGAGATTAACTTTATATCCTGAGCTTTACATTCATCATATATTTCATTTTTCTCTTCAAAAGGCATATCTGGAACTATTACCGCACTTACGCCTACTTCTTTACAATGTTTCATAAATTTTTCTGTACCATAGGTAAAGATTGGATTTATATATGTCATAAGAGCAATCGGGATTGTAATTTTATCTTTGATACTTTTGAGCATCTCAAAAATATCATCTGTTGTTATGCCTTTTGTTAAAGCTCTTAGTGTTGATTGCTGTATGGTGAGACCTTCAGCAACAGGGTCAGAGAAAGGAATTCCAATTTCAATTAAATCTGCTCCTGCTTTTTGCATTGTTATAATTAGCTCTTTTGTAGTTTCTATATCTGGATCGCCTGCTGTTATAAATGGAATAAATGCCTTATTTTTAAAATTAAAATGTTTCATTTGTTATTCCTCCAAATTTATGCCTTTATATTTTGCAATCATTGCCACATCTTTATCGCCTCTACCTGAAATAGTTATAACCATAATATCATCTTTAGACATATCTTTAGCAATTTTTAAAGCTAGTGCAACAGAATGAGCACTTTCTATAGCAGGAATAACTCCTTCTAGTTTTGATAAATAATAAAATGCTTCTACAGCTTCATCATCTGTTATAGGAACATACGTTGCTCGTTTTGTGTCATGAAGAAATGCATGTTCGGGTCCAATACCTGGATAGTCAAGACCTGCTGATATAGAGTGCACTGGAGCAATTTGACCATACTCATTTTGACAAAAATAAGATTTCATTCCGTGAAATATACCAATAGAGCCGTTAGTAACAGATGCGGCATGATACGGGGTATCAACACCCTGACCAGCCGCTTCAGCAGCATAAAGTTTAACTTCTTTGTTTTCTATAAAATCATAAAATGAGCCCATAGCATTACTACCACCACCCACACAAGCTACTACTGCAGTTGGCAATTTGCCTTCTACTTCTAAAATTTGTTGCTTTATTTCTTCACTTATTATCTTTTGAAAATCACGTACAATAAGAGGAAATGGATGTGGTCCAACAACAGAACCTATAACATAATGTGTATCAGCAATACGAGATACCCATTCTCTAAATGTTTCACTTACAGCATCTTTTAAAGTTTGTGTTCCACTTGTTACAGGATGAACTTTTGCTCCTAAGAGCTCCATTCTAAATACATTTAAAGCTTGCCTTTGTGTATCTTCTTTACCCATAAATATTTCGCATTCCATACCTAAAAGAGCTGCTACAGTTGCTGTTGCTACGCCATGTTGACCTGCTCCTGTCTCAGCAATTATTCTGGTTTTACCCATTTTTTTAGCTAATAACATTTGTCCCAATACATTATTTATTTTGTGAGAGCCGGTATGATTTAAATCTTCACGTTTTAAATAAATTTTAGGTCCACCAAGATTTTGCGTCATTCTTTTGGCAAAATATAATGTTGATGGTCTATTTGCATAATGTTTTGATAAATAATTGAGCTCTTTTAAAAACTCAGGGTCATTTTTATAATGGATATACGCTTTTTCTAACTCTTCTAATGCGCTCATTAATGTTTCTGGAAGAAATTGTCCACCAAAATCGCCGAATCTAGTCATAGTTTGCTCCTTATTATTTCTAGTATATTTTTAATTTTGTCATAATCTTTAGTTCCATCAGTTTCAACACCTGAATTTATATCTAAGGCAAAGGGATCTATATCCATTGCCCTATTAACATTATCTATATTAAGTCCTCCAGCTAAAAATAGTTTATGGCAAGTATCAGGAATTAAATTATAATCAAATGTTTTACCTATGCCACCATATCCTGTTTCACTAAATGTATCGAGCAATAAATAGTCACATGGCAATGTATCCGCTTCAAGAATTTGTGACGTATTTTTGACACGTACAGCTTTAATAATAGGATTATTTATACTAGATTTTAGTTTCTTAATATATTGCTCATCTTCGTCACCATGAAGTTGAATAACATCTACTAGTTTAGATATTTTAATAATTTCATCTACTGTTTCATTTACAAAAACACCAACAGTTGAGATATTATCTTTTAACTCATTTTTTATATTACTTGATTGTTCAAAAGTTACACGTCTTTTACTAGGAGCAAATATAAAACCTATATAATCTGGTTGAAATTCATTTATAGCTCTAAGGTCTTCAATATTTTTAATGCCACAAATTTTTATTTTCATATTCCCTGTAAATTCCTTAAAATGTCAAATTTATTTGCTTCTTTCATTAAAGTCTCACCTATCAAAACAGCATTTACCTTTGCATTTTCAAGAAATTCAATATCTTCTCTTGTTTGAATACCACTTTCTGCCACAAATATTTTATCATTTGGAACTAGTTTACGTAGCTCAACAGAAGTATTAATATCTACTTCAAAAGTTTCAAGATTTCTATTGTTAACGCCTATTATATTTGCTCCAATATTTAGAGCTTTTTCAATTTCCTCCGCATCATGAGCTTCTACCAATGAATCCAGTCCAATTGAAGTTGCAATGTTAAAATATTCTCTAAGTTGTTCTGTTTCCAATATATTACAAATGAGAAGTATGGCACTTGCTCCATTTGCTTTTGCTTGATATATTTGATATGGGTCTATTATAAAATCTTTTTTTAATATAGGAAGACGTACTACTTCGCTTATTTCCTCTAAATATTGGCTACTGCCTAAGAAAAAATCTGGTTCTGTAAGAACAGAAATAGCAGATGCTCCTGCAATTTCATAATCAAGAGCTATTTGTTTATAGTCAAAATCTTCTGCTATAACACCTTTTGACGGAGATGCTTTTTTTACTTCACAAATAAAATTAATTTTATCTCTGCTAATAGCTAATTCAAAACTTGGTCTATATGGAGCAGTTTCTACAGCTGCTCTAAGTTCTTTCATAGATATTAATTCTTTATCGTTAATTATTCTAGCTTGCGTTGCTTCTATAATTTTATCTAGTATCATCATATAATTATTATTCCTTTCAATTGTTTGTAGATATTTTATTATTCAAGCTCTAAAAATACTCCTTATGCTCTTCTTTTGCAACCATCTGACTAACACAAACAAATTCTTCAAGTTTTTTTAATGCTCTACCATTATTTATTGCATCCATAGCCATATTAATTCCATCAGCAATATTTACTCCCAGAGCTACATGTAGTGCTAACCCAGTATTTAGCAAAACTATATCTCGTTTAGGACCTTTTTCATTCCCATTCAAAATATTTCTAGTAATAGTTGCATTTTCAGTTGCATTTCCTCCAATCAAACTTGACATATCACATATATCAAAACCAAAGTTAGTAGGTTCTAATGAATAAGATTCTAACACACCATTATTAATTTCACATACATGAGTTATACCAGTAAGAGTTGCCTCATCTAATCCGTCAGAGCCATGAACTACTATAGCACGTTTTACTCCTAAATTCATTAGAACTTGAGCAAGAGGTTCTACTAAATTTTTATCATAAACTCCCATTAATTGCAACGGTGCAAATGCAGGATTTAGTAAAGGCCCTAGTAAATTAAACACAGTTCTTACACCCATTTTTTTACGAACATCAGCTACATGTCTCATAGAAGAATGAAATAGCGGAGCAAACATAAATGCCATGTTAGTTTCTTGTAACATTTTATCTGCATTCTCAACAATATTAATATCAGCTCCTAGAGCTTCTAATACGTCAGCTGCTCCACTTTTACTAGAAACACTTCTATTGCCATGCTTTGCAACTGGTACACCACAGGCTGCCACAACAAAAGCTACTGTAGTAGAAATATTAAACGTATTTGCTCCATCTCCACCTGTACCAACTATATCTATAACATCAATATTTGTAGATACTTTAATAGCTTTATCTCTTAGAACATTTACAAAAGCAGTTATTTCTTCTGGAGTTTCACCTTTTTTACGTAGAGCTCTTAAAAAATTTTCTATCATAATTGGAGATAGCTGTCCATTCATTATTACATTCATAATATATTTTGCTTGAACATCATCTAAATTTTTTCCAGCTTCTATTTGTTCAATAATTTGTGACTCTTTTGTATACGATCTAGGAGATATCTCAGCGTCACATCGTATATTTAAAAAATTACTTATTATAGTTTCGCCTTCTTCAGTCAAAATAGATTCAGGATGAAATTGCACACCATATATTTCATAATCTTTATGCTTTATTGCCATAATTTCATTCTTATCAGAAGTGCCAATTACATAAAGACAGTCTGGTAAAGCAGTTCCTATTAATGAATGATATCTACCAACTTTTAATTCTAATGGTAAATTGGTAAATAATTTATTATCATTATCTATATCAATTGTACTAGATTTGCCATGCATTAATTCCTGTGCAAAAGTTACTTCTCCTCCAAAAGCTTCACATATAGCTTGGTGCCCTAAACACACACCAAGTATTGATGCTTTAAAATCATCATTTACTGCTAAGAGCAATTCTTCACATATTCCAGCATCTTTTGGTCTACCGGGACCTGGCGAAAGTATAATATGAGATGGATTTAATCTAATAACTTCTTCAATAGTTATCTCATCATTTCTTTTTACAATAATATTGCTATTATATTTACCGATTGATTGTACTAAATTATAAGTAAAACTATCATAATTATCTATTACTAATATCATAGTATCCTCCATTGAAGTTATATTTTTATAAATACCTATGCGTCAATTTGTGTATATTAATAGCGTCTTGAATTGCTAACATAACTGCTTTAGCTTTATGTTCACATTCATTATATTCATTACTTGCTATACTATCATATACAATTCCAGCACCCGCTTGAACATATACTTTTTTCCCATCACTAATTGCAGTTCTAATTGCTATACACATATCCAAATTACCAGAGAGGTCAATATACCCAATTGCTCCCCCATAAATTCCTCGTGAACATCCTTCGAGCTCAGCTATTATTTCACACGCTCTAAATTTTGGAGCTCCAGACAGAGTGCCAGCAGGAAGAATCGAACATATGGCATGAAACGCATCAAATGTATCTTTAAGTTGTCCTGATACAACAGATGCTATATGCATTACCTTTGAATATCTATGAATTTGCAAATACTCGTCCACATTTACACTACCATATTCTGATATCTTACCTATATCATTTCGTGCTAAGTCCACGAGCATATTATGCTCAGCTAGTTCTTTTTGATTATTTATAAGCATGTTTTCAAATAATATATCTTCTTCAAGTGATTTGCCTCGTGGCATTGTCCCAGCAATTGGAAATGTAGTAACTTGTTTGTCATTAACTTTTGCTAAAGTTTCAGGAGATGCTCCACATATTTCAAGATTATCACTTTTTATAAAATACATATAAGGAGATGGATTATATACACGAAGTGTCCTATATGCATCAATTAAACTTCCTTCAAAATCAGCTTCAAATCTGCGTGATAGCACTACTTGGAAAATATCACCATTAGTAATATATTTTTTGGCTTTATCTACCATATTACAAAATTGCTCTTTATTCATATTACAGTTAAATTCTATATTTGAAGGATATGTTGCATCTTCAAAATCGTTAGTGCTCTGTATTAAGTGAACAATTTTATAAATTTCTAATTGTGCTTTTTGATATTGTTTTTCTATATCATCAAGTTTCAGATTTACTATTATAATTATTTTCTTTGTTAAATTATCAAATACTATAACTTTATCAAAAAATTGAAATTCAAAATCGTTATAATCGTTAACAGGTATTTTTAACTTG
>LJHE01000014.1 GCA_001983555.1 Candidatus Epulonipiscioides gigas | reverse complement strand
ATAAAACAGTTTTGAGGCAATCTAAAAGACCTGACTATTCAACGCAAGAAATTAATCTGTATATAGAAAAAGATAATTTAGTTCAAGGTATATTTGGAATTGCAGTACAATATTTAGGGAGACCCCTTAATCCAGCGGATCAAAAAATTATTTTTGGTTTTTATGATTGGCTTAATATGTCTATTGAATTAATTGAGTGTCTGTTTGAATATTGTAAGGACAATAATATTATTGGTATAAACAACATTGACAAAGAAGCATTTAACTGGCACACGAATAATATAAAAACTATTGAAAAAGTACAAGTACTAATTGAGGAAGAGTCTAGGTGTTTGAAAATATTAAAAGAACTTGGAATTACTACAGATTCGCGTATTAAGGATGATCACAAGCAAACCATAAATAAGTGGTGTAACGAATACCAATTTTCACAAGAAATGATATTAAAAGCAGGTGAAAAAGCTTATAAAAGTATTTCAAATTTAAACGTAAATTATCTTGATAAAATATTAACTGGCTGGTATGAAAAAGGAGTAACTACAGTTAATGATATAAAAATCTCTAATGAAAATTATAAAAAGAAAGCATCTTCTAATAATAAACCAATCTCTAAAAGCCAATATAAAATTGAGCAGTTTAATAGAATGCTTTCTCATAATTATGATTATGAAGAACTAGATAGATTAGAATGGGAGTACCAAGCTCAAAAAGGACTGGAAATATATAAAAATGTTAACTAAAAATATGCAGTATAAGCAAATTATAAATGAATTTGATCAAATAAGACTCAGTAATTTAAAAGAACAAAAAGCCCGTCAAGAAAAAATATATATAGAAATTCCTAAAATAAAACAACTGGATGAAGAGTTAAATCAAAAGGGAATTAATTTTGTAAAATATATCTTAGAAAATAAAAATGACACTAAAAATTATTCGAAAAGTTTCAAAAGTCATAATGCACAATTAACTTTAAAAAAGGAAAATTTACTAGTAAAAAATGGTTATGACAAAGACTTTTTAACGCTTAAATATAGGTGTAATATATGTAAAGATGAGGGATTTATTGATAATTTACCTTGTAGTTGTTTTAAAAAAGCTTTAATTAATTTAGCATATAAACAATCTAATTTAGAAAATTTAATGAAAAAAGAAAACTTTGACAACTTTAATTTTAATTTATATTCAGATGAAATCGTATCATATGTATCTCCTAGAGCGCACATGGAACAAATTCAAAAGCATATGTTAGCGTTTATCGAACGTTTTCCAGAATATAAAAATTTTATTTTTCAAGGTGAATCAGGATTAGGTAAGACTTTTTTATGCAATTGTATCGCAAAAGAAGTATTAGATCGTGGAAATATAGTTTTATATTTATCTGCACCACAACTTTTTAAGTTAACTGAAAAATCAAGATTTAATAATGAATACTCATCGAAAGATATGTTAGATGGAGTATTTAGTGCAGATCTTTTAATAATTGATGACTTAGGTACAGAATTTATTACAAGTTTTATAGGTCCCGATTTATTTAATATATTAAATACAAGACATATAAATTCAAAATCTACTATAATTTCAACAAATCTTCAGAGTAAAGATTGGCAAGAAAGATATTCTGAAAGGATTGTATCTCGTTTTATTGGAAATTTTGAAAGATATAAATTTATAGGTTCAGATATTAGACTTAAAGAAAAATATAAAATATAAATCTCCCCAAAGGGATATTTTTTTTAGTTATTAATAAAGAATGAGATTGGAGGATCTTAATGTTTTGTGCTATTAAAATTTCAAAGTCTGACCCCACACCGTTATATATACAATTAGCAGATGAACTTACGCGTCTTATAGATAACGGAACTTTACCATCTAAAACAAAATTGCCAACAATTCGAGCATTAGCTAGTAAATTAAAGATTAATCGAGATACGGTGGTTAATGCATACAAATTGCTTGAAAGTAAAAATTATGTAATTGCACATATTGGCAGTGGTACTTATGTTGCTCCACGTAGTGATGTACACATGGATTTCAAAAAAGAATTAGTACCTGCAAGTAAAACTTATTTTAGACGTGAGCTTTTTAAAATAGATATTTGTAAAGAGCTAATAACAAATATTTTAGATAATGACGGATGGGAAAGTTTTTATGACCCATTAAATAGAGAAAAACAGCTTATACGTTCAACTATAAGTGATTTTTTTAAAACTGTGGGGGTACACTCATCTAATACTTCAACTAGACTTATAAAAGATACACAGAATTTTATACTGGATTTAATTAAGCTCTCGCCTAAATCGGCAATTTGTGTTGAAAATTTTAGAGATATTGGGTATACTTCAACTCTTAGTTATCTTGGATTTAAAGTTTTAGAAGTACCCTTAGAAATATATGGTATAAATCTTGAAATACTTGAAAATTATCTTAAAAATCAAACTACTGTATTTATTTTTATAAGTCCATATAATCAAAATCCGACAGGGATAAGTTATACCCGAGAAAATAAACTTGCTCTAATAGCATTATGTGAAAAATATGATGCTTATATAATAGAAGATGGCACATTTAGCGATTTCTTATATAAAGGAGCAGTTGAGAGTTGTTATGATTTGTGTAAAAGTGATAGAGTTATATATTTATTTAATTTTTGTAAATTATATTTACCTCATCTTGATTATAGCTTTGTAGCTCTGCCTTTAAATTTACAAAAAAGATTAACTGATACAATGCAAATTACTATCACAGAGCGTATGATCAAATATTATGTTGAATCTAACCAATTTGCAATACTTAGAAGAAAGCTAATAACAGAATGTAATTTAAAATTTAATAATCTATATAATTTGTTTTATTTTAGTTCTAATTTAAAAACTACTAGTACAAGTGGGTTATTTTTATGGTTTCATATAACAAATGGTAAGGCAGAAGATATAATTCAAGCTCTGTTAGAAAAAAATATTGTTGTATCACCAGGTAGTTTATTTAGCACTACACCAAATAACAATTTGCGACTTTCAGTTGCTCCGTTATTTAACAGTGATATTGACATAATAATTAAAGCTTTAAGGCAATTATAAAGATTAGAAAGGTTTACAAATTTGGATATTTTAATAGGCTCACTGGGAAGTGGCAAAACATATATGTGTTATCGAAAAATTAAGGAAACTCTTAAAGTTAATAAAAAAGATAAAATTATTATGATTATTCCAGATCAATTTAGTTTAGAAGTCCAAAGAGAGCTAATAGACATATTAGCTCCTGGATTATTATTAGTTGAAGTATTGAGCTTTAACAACTTAGTTCAAAAAGCCAATATTAAAGTTCCTATATTAGATGATTTAGAACGAATTATGATTTTAAAAAAGGTAATTGAAGAACATAAAAAAGAGCTTAGTTTTTTTTAAGAAAAGTTATAATAAAGATGGATTTTTAGAAAAAATAAATATGTTGCTTACTACATTAGAAAACAACGGAATAACTTTGATAGAACCAACTAAACAAAGCTCTTTAAAGGAAAAATTAATTGATATACAACATATTAGAGAATGGTTTGATAATTTTATAGAATCTAAATTTTTAACCAAAGAAAGAAGCTTACAAATTTTAAAAGAATTATTAGCCAAAAATAAAACATATGAAAAAGCTCTTATAATTGTAGATGGTTTTTACCAATTTACAAATGCACAGCAACAAATCTTAGTTGAACTTAATAAAATGGCAAGGCAGATGATTGTTACTTTACCTTTGGATAGAGAATATTCACATATTAAAGACAATAATGTTTATTATAAAACTTACAATACTCTTGAAAATCTTAAAAAAAATTTTTCCAACATTAATATTCATTTTTGCAATTCAAAAGCTGTAAAAAAAGAATCTGATATTATATATCTGGCAAATAATTATTTTTCTGCTCACATAATAAAAAATGCTAAAAATAGTGAGCGTGTTAAGTTGTTTCTCTGCAAAAATTTAGAAGAAGAAACAGAATTAATAGCTAAAAACATAAAAAAACTAGTTAGAGATGAAAATTATAGATATAAAGATATTTCTATTATAACAGGTGATATAAATTTATATTATAGTCATATCAATACGATATTTGCTGAGTATGAAATTCCTTATTTTCTTGATAAAACTAGATATATTCATACAAATCCACTAGTAAGATTAATTTTAAATTTACTTGATGTTTTAAAAAATTCTTGGAATTTAAATTCTATATTACCATTTCTAAAAAGTAATATGCTTGGGTTTGAAATTGAAGATATTGATTATTTAGAAAACTATTTATATGCTCAAGGGATAAATAGTAAAAGTAAATGGCAAAAAGAATGGACTTTTGGAGAAGAATCAACTGATTTTATAAAACTTAATGAATTAAGAAACCAAGTAAATGAAATTATTTTAACAGTAGAAAATAATATAAAAAAACGCACTTTAAAACGAAAAATTTCTATTTCTAATTTATGTATCGTAATATATGAATTTTTGGATAATTTTAATATTGCAACTAAAATAGATGAATTGGCACTATTTAATAAACAACGAGGAGATTTAAGTACAGAGCTTGAATATTTAAGTGTTTATGAAAAGGTTATGAATATTTTAGAAAGATTAGTTGATATTTTAGGTACGGAATATACTTCTATATCTAATTTTAAAAATATTTTAAGTACAAGTTTTAAGTATGAAAAAATTGGTATAATTCCTGCAACTCAAGACCAAGTTTTAATAGGTGAAATTCAAAGAACAAGATTACCTAATCAAAAAGTTGTATTTTTAATGGGTTTAAATGAAGGAGAATTTCCACAGAACCCTACCAATAATAGTATTTTTTCTGATATGGATTTAACAAATGATATTTTTAGTGATAATAAATATTTATATGATTCATTTGTGCATTCAAATTTATATGGTAGTAAACTTGAAATTTATACTGCCTTGACAAAACCCAGTGAATATCTTTTTGCAACTTGTGCTCAAAGTGATGATAAAGGTATAGTAAAACGACCATCAGTAATTTTTAATAATTTAAAAAAACTATTTAATCTTCAAAAAGTGTATCCTGAAAAATTTGTAGATAATATTTATACAAGTAGACAAGCAATAGGAGAATTAGGAAAAGTTCTAAAAAAAGGTGGAGCTTTAGAAGCTGATTATAAAGACGCATTAAGGTGGTATTTAGAAAATGAACCGTTATTTATTCAAAGGACAATTAAAGGTTTATTTTATACTAACCAGCAAGAAAAGTTAAAAAAAGATGTTGTTCAAAAATTATATGGTAAAAATTATATAACAAGTGTATCAAAAATTGAACGTTTTAGAAAATGCCCTTGCTCTTATTTTATTGAATATGGATTAAAGGCTTCAGAGCGAAAAATATTTAAATTTAAAAGCCTTGATATAGGTAACATCTTTCATGGTGTATTAGAAATTTATCCTAAATTATTAAAACAAGAAAATGTAAATTGGTTAAATGTAGATAAAGATAAACAGCACTTTCTAATAAAGGAAGCTGTTATTGAGAGCTTTACTAGAAATAATAAGCGAAAATTTGAAGGAGGACAAATTGATTATACCATTAGACGTATAGAAAAAATGAGCATTCGTGCTATTGAAGCCATAACGCATCAGTTTAGTTGTGGTAAATTTGAACCTAAAGAATATGAGTATAAATTTGATGAGCGTTCATTACCACAAATAGATATAAATTTAGGAAATACAAACTTACACATTAAAGGTACAATTGATAGAGTTGATGTGTATATAGATGATGAAAATAACACGTATATAAAAATAATAGATTATAAAACTAGTAAACAAACTTCATTTAATTTAGTTGAAGTATATTATGCATTACAACTTCAATTATTATTATATCTTGATGCATATTTAAAAATAAATAAAAATGCCAAAGAAGCTGGTGTTTATTATTTTAAAATTAATGCTAAAAATACTATGTATGCACCTGACCAAAATGAAGAAGATATTAAGAATGAGCTTTTAAAAAATTTTCAATTATCGGGTTTAACCCTTGATAATGCTAATGTTGTAAAAGCAATTGAACATGATATAAACAAAAAAATTATAGATGTTAAATTAAGAAAGGATGGCAAGCCAGAGAAACATTCAAAAGTTGCAACTGCACATCAATTTGAGAAAATTAGAGAATTTGTAATAAATAAAGTTGAAAAATTAAGTCAAGAAATTTTAGATGGAAAAGTTAGTGTAACACCTTATAAATTAGGAAACAAAACAGCATGTGATTATTGTAATTATCATGGCATTTGTGGATTTGATGAGAATTTGTCTGATAATCAATATGATGTACTGGAAAACATAAAGAAAGATAAAGCATTAGAATGTATTTTAGCAGAACAATCCAGACCAGAATATAACTTTTTAGATGAATATATAACTTCTTCAGCAGATAATGCTCACAAAAGTGGACAAACAGAGCAATCAAGAAAGGAATAAATATGGATTTTACAAAAGAACAAAAATTAGCAATAGATTTAAGAGATAAAAATATATTAGTCTCTGCCGCTGCTGGTTCTGGAAAAACTGCAATTTTAATAGAACGACTTGTGAACAAAGTTTTAGGTGTTGGAGGAGATAGAATAGATATAGATAGATTTCTAATCGTGACATTTACAAAGGATGCTGCAAGTGAAATGAAAGAACGAATAGAAGCCAAATTAAACGATAGAATGTCCAACACTTGTGATGAATTAGAAATAGATTATATACAAAAACAATTGGGTCTTTTAGGAAAAACTTCTATTTCTACAATACATGCATTTTGTTATAAATTAATTAAAACTTATTTTAATCAATTAAATCTTGAGCCAAATATGAAAATAGGTTCCGATATAGATGTTAATCTTTTAAAACAAGAAATATTAGAAGAAGTTATAGAAGAAGAATTTACCAAGAAAAATGAAGAATTTTATAGACTATGTGATGCTTATGAAAAGGTTAATGAAATAGATTATATAAAATCAATATTATTAAAAATATATAGCTTTTCTCAAAGTACAGTTTTTCCTAAAAAATGGCTTGAAGAAAAAGTTAGTTTATTGGAGCAAGAGAATGCTTCTATTTTTGAAGAAAGCTTATTTGTTGACATAACAGATGAGCTTAAAAGTTTAGAAAAGCTCATTTTAAGAGCAATAGGACTTGCTGAAAAGCCTAATGGACCTGCTCATTATTTGAATATTTTTGAAACAGATTATCAAAATTTATTAAATATAGATAAAACGAATTTATTTACTATAATTAATTCTTTAAATAAAATTTATTTTATGAAATTACCTTCCAAAAGAAAAAAGTCAGATTTGAATGAAAATTTAAAAGAAAATGCTAAAAGTTTACGAACGGATTTTAAAGAAAGAATAGAATATCTAACAAAGACCTATGGAATATTAGTAGATGAAACAATTTTAGCAAAAACAGCTCAGACAGGTAAAATATTTAGAGAATTTATACGTCTGGTTAATATTTTTGAAGAGAAATATACTATTAGAAAAAAAGAAGCTGGAATACTTGATTATAATGATTTAGAGCATTATGCTATAGAGCTATTAATAAATGATAATGATGGCAAAATAGAATATACAGAAATTGCTAAAGAATTAGGAAAATATTATAAAGAAGTTTATATTGATGAATATCAAGATGTTAATGATGCTCAAGAAAATATTCTTAAAGCAATTTCAAATAATGGCTCAATAAGTTTTATGGTAGGTGATGTAAAGCAAAGTATATATAAATTTAGACTTACAAATCCAAAAATATTTTTAAATAAATATGAAACATTTAAAAAATCTATTAAGGAATTTGAAAATAACAATGTTTGTATTGATTTATCTAAAAATTTCAGAAGTCGCAAAAATATTTTAATGGCAGTTAATGATATTTTTGGACAACTTATGAATGAAAATGTGGGTGATATTGTATATGATGAAACTCAACAATTATATGTTGGAAATGAATATGATTTTGGACAAGTAACAGATATTGCAACACATTGTGAGCTTCATTTACTAGAAATTTTAAAAAATAAAGATGTACCAGATAATGACATCAATAAAGATAATAATGTAAATGAAAGTGATAGTAGTAACGTAGAATTGGAAGCAAAAATGGTTGCTAATCTCATTAAAGATATTGTAAAAGGTAATGCTAATCCAAAAATTATTTATGATAAACAAATTGGAGCTTATAGACCTGTTGAATTTAGAGATATTGTTATTTTAGTACGCTCTAAAAAAAATTCTACCATTTTTGAAGAAGAATTGCATAAGATGAATATAAATGCTTATGCAGAGGTAAGTAAATCTTTTTTTAATGCTATTGAAATTGAGCTTATGATTAATTTTTTAAAAATAATTGATAATATTAATCAGGATATACCTCTTATTTCTGTATTGCGTTCTTCACTTGTTGGTTTAGATTTTAATGAGCTTTCAGATATTAGAACGCAATCTCTAGAAGGAAGTTTTTATGAAGCGTGTAAAAGTTTTATGGTTAATAATAAAAATGATAAGTTAATTGAGTTTTTCAATATGATTTATAATTTTAGAAAATTAGCTAATATGGTTCCTGTTAGTGAACTGATTAATCAAATATATTTAGAAACAGGATATTTAAGATATGTAACTATGTTAGATAATGGAGAATTAAAAGCATCTAATTTACGAATTTTAAAACAAGAAGCTATAAATTTTGAGGAAAATATGCAAACTGGTCTTTTTAATTTTATAAATTATCTTAATAAATTAAGTAATAACCCTGAAAATTTACTTCAACAAGCCAAATTAGGAACTGACCAAAATAATCTTGTTAAAATTAAGAGCATTCATAAAAGTAAAGGACTGGAGTTTCCTATTGTATTTTTGTCGAATAGTCATACAAAATTTAATACAACAGATATACAGGAAGATATATTAATTCATAATGAATTAGGATTTGGAGCTAAATTGCGGGATGTAGCGCTATCTCTTGATTATACAACATTACCTTATTTGGCAATAAAAAATAAGATTAAAAATGAGAATATTTCTGAAGAAATGCGTATATTGTATGTTGCTCTAACTAGAGCAAAAGAAAAACTTATAATTACAGGAATTACAGATAATTATGATAAATTAATTAAAGACTCTATGTTATATTCTGAAGAAAAAATGGATATTCTAACTATTAGAAAACAAACCTCTTATCTTAAATGGATAATGTTATCTTTAATGACAAATAAATATATCAATCCTGCCACTGGCACGAAAGATGCTTTATGGTCTATAAAAAAATGGAGTAGCAAAGACTTTGCTCTTAATCAAACTGAACAAATAGCTCATCCTATGATTGACAATATATTAAATCAAATTACTAAAATTTCGTATAGTGAAAATAAAATTAATATATTTGAAAAACTTAATTATAAATATGTTCACCAACTTGCGACAACCTTACCACAAAAAACAACTGTCACGCAATTTCAAAATAATATACAAAATAGTAATCGTGAAGCATATATTCCAAAATTTATCAAAGAAACTAACTTTCATAAACATAAATCTTTATTAAGAGGAAATATAATTCATGAAGTTTTTGAACATTTAGATTATCTTAAATATACAAGTGTAGAAGCAATAAAAACAAATTTAATTAAATTAATAAAAGATAAAAAAATAGATTCACAAGCTCTTGAGATAATTGATATTAATACCTTATATTCATTTGCAAACTCTGATATAATTTGTAGAATGAGAAAATCTTCTCTTAGTTTTAAAGAGCAATCTTTTATATATGAAATGCCATTAGATGAATTTATTGGTGAAACAGTTTTAGTCCAA
Source organism: Candidatus Epulonipiscioides gigas (assembly GCA_001983555.1). Lineage (GTDB taxonomy): Bacteria > Bacillota > Clostridia > Lachnospirales > Cellulosilyticaceae > Epulonipiscioides > Epulonipiscioides gigas. The sequence continues at coordinate 6,470 of LJHE01000014.1, read as the reverse complement.
GGAATTGTTGATGCATATTTTGAAGAAGAAGAGAAAATTATTTTAATAGATTATAAAACGGGTTTACTAAATAAAAATAATATAAATAAATATGAAAAACAGATCAATCTGTATGCTACAGCACTAGAAGCTATTACTAAAAAATTTGTTATAGAAAAGTATTTATATTTATATACTATTGACGAATTTATTAAAATTTGATGACTTAGATTGAAAAAAAATTAAATAAAAGGTATAATTTTTATGTAACAAATTTTATTTGGTAGGTGAATCTATGAAACAATATGAACTAATACAAAGGATAAAATTCTCTCAACCAAGAATGAGCAAAGGACAACGATTAATTGCAAATTATATAATTAACCATTATGAAAAAGTGGTATATTTAACTGCAGCTAAATTAGGACAAATAGTGGGAGTTAGTGAATCTACAGTTGTGAGATTTGCCACGGAGCTTGGATATGATGGATATCCAAAATTTCAAGCAGCACTAGTTGAGCTTGTAAAGAGTAAACTGACTGCAATACAAAGAATAGAAGTAACTCGTAATAGAATAGATAGAAATCACGTGTTAAAAAGTGTATTACAAATAGATGAAGAAAAAATTAAAAATACTTGTGCTAATATAGATGAAGAATCTTTTAATTTATCAATCGAAACAATACTAGCTGCAAAAACAATATATATTTTAGGCGTAAGAAGTTGTGCAGGAATTGCAGCATTTTTGTATTTTTATCTGAATATTATGTTTGAAAATGTGAAGCTTATAAACACTAATAGTATTAGTGAAATATTTGAAACTATTCATCGAATTAATAAAGATGATGTTATAATTGGAATAAGCTTTCCAAGATATTCAAAAAGAGTCTATAAGTCACTTGAATTTGCTAAATTAAATAATGCTAAGATAATAGGTATAACAGATTCTAAAAGAGCACCTATATCAGAGCTCGCAAATTATTGTTTAGTAGCAAAAAGTGAAATGGTTTCTTTTGTAGATTCTTTAGTTGCTCCTCTTAGTATAATAAATGCTATAATTGTCGCTCTTAGTCTACAAATCGAAGATTCTTTAGAAAAGAGTCTTGAAAGCCTTGAGAAAGTTTGGATTGAATATGAAGTATATGATGATACCAGAGATTTTTTTAGAGAAAACTATGACAATACAATTTTTTAGATGGAGGGTAAAATGATAATTGCAATAGACGGACCAGCAGGTGCTGGGAAAAGCACCGTAGCAAGAGAAATAGCAAAAAAATTAAGTTGGATTTATATTGATACTGGAGCTATGTATAGAGCAGTGGCATTATGTGCTATAAACAAAGGAATAGACTTGACCGATATAAATAGTATAATTAAAGAAGTAAATGATATACAAATTGATATATCACATATTGATAAAGAGCAACATATACTTTTAAATAAAGAAGATGTTACTAGTCAAATTCGTACAAGTGAAATTTCAAATGGAGCATCACAAGTTGCTATTATTCCTGAGGTTAGAGAAAAATTGGTTGATTTACAAAGACAACTTGCTAATAAAGATAATGTAATAATGGATGGAAGAGATATTGGGAGTGTTGTTTTTCCAAATGCACAATTAAAAATTTTTCTTACAGCTTCAAGTGAAGAAAGAGCAAATAGAAGATACAAGGAACAACTTGAAAAGGGGAAAACTATTACCTATAATGAAGTTTTAAATGAAATTAATGACAGAGATAATGTAGACTTAACTAGAGCAGTTTCGCCTCTTATACAAGCCTCAGATGCTATTTTAATAGATACTACCCAAAATACTTCAGATATGGTAATAAATCGTATTTTAGACCTTACAAAAGACAAATTAGGTGTACAAATTGATTAAGCTTGCAAAAAGTGCAGGATTTTGCTTTGGAGTAGAAAGAGCAGTTAATCTTGCATTTTCAAATGCCCATCTTAAAAATATTGTTACACTTGGTCCTATTATTCATAATAATGCTGTTATAAATGAGCTTCAAGCTAAAGGTGTAACAGCAGTAAATTCAATAAATTCAGATATAGAGAACATAATAATTCGTTCTCATGGAGTAGGCGAAGATATTTATAGTGAGGCGGTTGCATTAGGAATAAATATAATTGATGCGACTTGTCCTTATGTAAAAAAAATTCATAAGTTAGTTAAAGAAAATATTAAACTAGGACTATCAATTATAATTATTGGTGATAAAGAACATCCAGAAATAATAGGAATAAATGGTTGGGCAAAAAACAGCGCCATAATTATTAAAGATGAATATGATTACAATATTAATTTGTTAGATAATAAGATAAGTTATTTTGTAGTTGCTCAAACAACTTATAAAGAAGAAGTAGTAAATAAAGTTAAAGAAATTTTATTGACAAAACAAATTAAATTTAATTATGCTCACACAATTTGTTCTGCAACAACAAAGCGACAAAAAGAAGCAAGAATGCTTGCAAAAGAAATGCAAGCAATGATTGTAATAGGAAGTAAACACAGTTCTAATACTAAAAAGTTATTTGAAGTCTGTCGTAGTGAATGCAAAAATTCTTTCTGTATTGAAGATATATCAGAACTTACTACGATAAAATTTAATGAAAATATTAACATTGGAGTAACAGCGGGAGCTTCAACTCCTAAAAATATTATTGATGATGTTATATTTTATTTAAATAGTATAATAAAAGGGGGAAACAATAATGGAATATAAGAATTTTGTAACAGAATTTTTTAATTATTCAAAAATTGACTTATTTGCTTATAAAGAAGAGCAAATGAAAAGACGCATAGATTCACACATAAAAAAATATGGTATAAATAATTATAAAGATTTTTTAGCATTACTAAAAAAGGATCAAATCATTTATGAAACTTTTTTAGGATATCTAACAATAAATGTATCAGAATTTTTTAGAGATCCTAAACAATGGCTAAATCTTGAAAAGGAAATAATACCTACTCTAATTGAACCTAATAAAACACTAAATATTTGGAGTGCAGCTTGTTCAACAGGAGATGAACCTTATACTCTTGCTATATTACTCACTAAATTAGTTCCGAATAATAAATTTAAAATAATAGCTACAGACATTGATAAAGAAATTTTAGCTAAAGCTAAACAAGGCGTATATCCAGAAAAACAAATTATCAATTTACCAATTGAATATAGAAACAAATATTTTAAAAAAGAGGCAGACGCATATGTAATCTCTAATGAAATTAAAAGAAAAATAGAATTTAAGCAACACGATTTATTAAAAGATGCATATCCTACAAATATAGATTTAATTGTATGCCGTAATGTTTTAATTTATTTTACTGAGCAGGCTAAATGTGAAATATATGCAAAATTTAGTAAATCTCTTTCAGCAAAAGGTGTATTATTTGTAGGTAGCACAGAACAAATTATCAATTCACAGGAATTCGGGTTAAAATCAAAAAAATTGTTTTTTTATACTAAAGCTTAAAAATATTACCTGGATTGTTCCAATAAAGAACAATCTTTTTTATTGGAACATTTCGTATACTATTGAATCTTATATAGTAAAATATGTAAATGATAATATTTTATATACTAATTATGAATTTTGTGTTACAATAGAAAAGAGGTACTTTATGAAAAAAAAAATAAATTCTTCTATGCAATATAGTTATTATATGTATAGAAATCGGAAAAATCAAAAAAAAAAAATTGCTTTAATTATAGGGATTTTCTTATTTATAGTTATTAATATTTATTTAAAAAAATTTTATAATCCAACTGTTAAAAATGAGAAATTTCTATTATCAAAAGATGTTAAAGATTTTGAACAAAATGATATCAGTTTTGATATTCATAAAGAAGTTCCTATTATTAGAGGATTATATATACCGGCACATAAAGCCAATAATCTTGATAAGATTGTTGAAATTGCAAATACTACAGAAATAAATAGTTTTATAATTGATGTAAAAGATGATAGTGGATATTTGACTTTTGCTAGTCATAATGAAGTTTTACTTGAGGCTGGAAGTATAAGAAAAAATCCTAAAATTACGGATATAAATGTGTTAATGGATACTTTATATCGAAATAATATATATCCTATAGCTAGGATTGTAGTATTTAAAGATAATGTAGTAGATGCAAATTTTCCAGAGCGAATGGTGCTTAGTAAAAATGGAGAAGTATATGTAAATAAATCCGAAGAAACTTGGCTTAATCCATATGATACTAATAATTGGGAATATATTTTAGAAATTTGTAAAGAGGCTATCCTTGTTGGATTTAAGGAAATACAGTTTGACTATATTCGCTTTCATGAATCAATGAATTCGAGCACAGTTGATTTACCAACAGATATATCTAGAACACAAATCATAACTGATTTTGTAGACTTTATGGTAGAAAATTTGGAACCTTATGGTGTTTCACTTGGAGCAGATGTTTTTGGAACTATAATTACAAGCAAAGCTGATGCGGCTATAATTGGTCAAGATTATAAGGAATTTGTAAAAAAACTTGATTCAGTATGTCCTATGATTTATCCATCTCATTATGGAAGAGGTTCTTTTGGCCAAGAATTTCCAGATTTAAATCCATATGAAATAATATTTAGCGCTCTTAAAGTATCGAATGAAGTAATTAGGCAAATTCCAATAGAAGAAAGAAAAGCTAAAATTATACCTTATCTTCAAGACTTTACTGCTACTTGGATTACTCCACATCAAGAATATACTGCAATTGAAATAAGAGAACAAATTCAAGCTGTTTATGATGCAATTTTAAACGATTGGATTTTATGGAATGGAGCAGCAAATTATACTAAGGAGGCATTAGAGGCTGAGATTTATTAGGGAGAAAGGAAATTTCAATGATTGATGAAGAAAAAATTATTTTAATGTCAAAACTTACACTTATTAATAATCAGGCTACTATGAAGCGTGATAGAAAAATAACGTCCAAATATCTTAGAGATTTTGTTTATATTAATAATCTATTTACACAAGTATATATTGTTATTGCTGTAGGAGCAATTATTATGGCACATATAATATTGCGGATAGAACAAGGTATGAATGTGCCTACTACAATTGATGAAATAATGTATCAATTTGTAATACCGTATGGGGGAACTTTGTTATTAATTGTAATAATTTATACAATAGTTTCCACATTAGTTTACAGAAAAATATATAAAAAAGCGATAGAGAAAATACAAAAATATGACGAAATATTTAATGAACTAAAAATTTTATATGCCAAGGGGGAGGCCTCTAATGAAAACTCTTTTGAAAATTAGAGCTATTTTTATAAGTATTTATAAAAACAATGAAGTTTTGACTAATATGTTATTAAAATTTATACTTACCTTTATAAGTATATTTAGTATTGATAGTGTAACAAATATATCTTCTACTATGTTAGTTTTAATAATAGCAGTATCATTCAGTCTTGTATCTATTATTTTATCTGTAGATATAATATTAATATGCTTAATGATGCTCATTCTTTTTATAATTAGTAAAGCAGGATTAGTATTAACAAGTATAGTAGGAGCAATTTTTATTATGTCCTATGTTTTATATATACGTTTATTTAGCAAAGAAGTTATTCTTATATTTTTTACAATGTTATTAATACCTTCTGGAGCAGTATATTTAGTACCATTAGTAGGTGCATTATTTTTTGGATTTGGAGCTTCAGGTGCGATTGCAGTAGGATATGTATTTTATAATATATTTATACAACTAAATACTTTAATGAGTCAAGATTTATCAGCTTTTACAGTTCCCAATATTTATCTTATTGTATCTACTTTCTTAGAAAATACTATATATAATGAAAAAATGTTAGTTAGTATAGCAATTTTAACTATTGTTTTTCTAGTTGTTTATTTAATTAGAATTTTATCAATAGCTTATGCCCCATATGTGGCAATATTTTTTGGTTCAATAATAAATATTTTTGGATTTTTATTAGCTCAAATGCTTATTAATTTAGATTTAAACATTATTGTAATAGTTAGTGCAACTATAAGTTGTGCTTTAATTGCTTTTTTTGTTTCATTTATGTCACGAGTTCTTGATTATACCAAAACTCAAGTAGTTCAATTTGAAGACGAAACTAATTATTATTTTGTTAAAGTAATACCAAAAATTGAAACATCATCTAAAGCAAATCAACTGCAACAAGCATATATGCCCTTACAAATGGATATAAATAATACAAATAAAGAATTATAATATTTGTATTTAAAAAAAATGACTATGAATATATATATAGTCATTTTTTTATGTATTTTTTAAAGATATTCAAAAACAATCTGTCAAAGTTATTTTGCTACTATTAGAAAAATTTAAAATAATTTTTATCAGAATATATTGGTGAACTACCCCCACTTATAAAAGTGTGCGCTTCTTGCGTAAGCCGAACCAATGTTCAGTAATTTAGTAAGCTCTACGGGTCGTCCCGACCCTGAACTATAAACTG
>LJHE01000013.1 GCA_001983555.1 Candidatus Epulonipiscioides gigas | reverse complement strand
AATATGGAGGTGATAGGGGCTGATAAAGTATTATGCAATATTGCATTTAAAAAAGCCATAAGCTCTCTTTCTCTACCTGGTTCACCAAATATTTTTTTAAATATAAAATCGTTACGTGGATTAAGTTTTCTCATCATACAGTCCTTTCTTAACATCTGTATTTATTATCTTTTCTTCACTTTTAAATAGCCCTCTTATTATTCTTTTTCATTTGTTCTTTTTTTATCATATCAATGCACCCTTCAATTTAAGTATTGCCAAAAAAGTCTTTTAATATTATAAACTTGATACCAAAAGACTTTTTCAGTGACATCCCTAAATCCCACAGTCAGCTAAAGCTGACACCTCCAAACCTCACCGCCTCTTACGAGACACCTCCCCTTAAAAGGGTGATTTAAGGGGAGGCTATAGGATTAAAGTACTGTGACTATAAAATTACCTGAAATATTTGTTTCTAATTCATTCTCATCCCATTGAGTTTGAGTTCCAGCATAATTAATTGTGAATTCATCTACAAATGAATTGTAGCCAATATAAGTTACATTTGTAGAAATATCTATACTTGTGATTCTAGTTCCAATAAATATATCATCTCCAATTGAGGTTAGGCTATCTGGAAAACTAATGGTTTGTAAGTTTGAGCAATAAGCAAATACCGCATTTCCAATTGAGTCTAGTTCATCTGGTAATGTTATGCTAGTTAAATTGTTGCAGCCTAAAAATGCTCGGTCGCTAATATAACTAACTCTACTAGGTATTGTTACATTCTTTAAACTTCTACAATTTTCAAAGACTGAAACACCAATATATTCAAGACTTTCAGAGAATGTTACTTGGCTTAAACTAGAACATCCTTCAAATGCATAATTACCTATATAAGTAACATTATCTAGTGATATATTTTTAAGACTTCTTGCATTTGTAAATGCATAATCTCCAATATAATTAACTCCTGGTATGCTCAGTGTTTGTAAGCTATCGCATCCATAGAAAGTTCTATATCCTATTGAAGTTATATTTTCTGGTATATAGATATTTTCTAGGTTGATACAGTTATAGAATGCGTTATCTCCAAGATATTCAACACTTGATGGAATATCAATTTCAATAAGATGAGAGCAGTTTGCAAATGCATTATCTCCAATAGCTGTAATACTAGCATTTATCTCAACTGTTTCTAAGATACTACATCCATAAAATGCAGAGCTACCAATAGCAGTTACGTCCACGCCATCTATTTGATATGGGATGATTGCAGAGCTAACCGTACCTTCAACTGCTATAATTTCTCCAGTTAATGAATCAAATTGTACTCTACCTCCTTCAATTCCATCCACAAAGAGCCAATTATCATAGCTTCCTGCATAATTTGGATCTTCGGGTTCAGTATCCCAATCCAAATCAGGGTTTTGTTCATCTTCTGTTGTTCTAAATAAAACCATAATATCATTAGACATTAATACATCCATATCTTCCCATTCTTCTTTTGTTCCACCAAAATAAATAACTTCTAAACTATCGCAACCATTAAATACTCTATCACCAATTGAAGTTACACTTTCTGGAATTACTAACATTTCTAACTTGCTACAGCCCCAAAACGTTTCATAACTAATTGAAGTAATACTATTTGGAATATTTGTAATAGATTCAAGTTTTGTACAATTTCTAAATACAGATGCTCCTAGATGATTTAAATTGCTTGGAAGCGTTATATCAATTAAGTTCTCACAATTTGCAAAAGTAAACATCCCAATGGAAGTTACACTATTTGGTAAGGATAATCTCTCTAGTTTATAGCATTTTTCAAAAGCATTATTACCAATTGAGCTCACACCATCTAATATACTTATTTCTTCTAATCTTGCACAATTTTTAAAAGCATTATCTCCAATTGAAGTTACACTACTTGGTATTGTTAGCTCTGTTAGCTTTATACATTGTTCAAATGCATTATCACCAATTTGTTTAACTGTTATTCCATTTATTTTAGTTGGAATATTGGCAATAGTTATATGACTATCTGCTTCAATTATTGTTTGGGTTGGTTCATCAAACTTAATCATTCCTCCTTCAATTCCTTCAACTTCTCTCCAAGTATTAGAGTCAACACCCCCATTACTACCATATACAATTTCAACATCATCTGCAACATACACATCAAGCTCTATCCATTGCTCTTTATTTCCCCCATAATATATAAGAGCTAAGTTGTCTGTTTTAGCTAATAGTTGCCCACCAACTGTAGTTACACTTTTTGGTATTGACATTGTTTCTAAACTTGAGCAATTATAAAATACCATATATCCTATCATTTTTGTCCCCTCACTAATAAATGCTGTCTCTAAAGCCGTACAATGTCCAAATGCATGTTGCTCTATAGAAGTAATCGTTGATGGTATTGTAACTGCCTCTAATCTTTCATTTTGATAAAATGCTGAATCACCAATAGTTGTAACGGCTATTCCATTTATTTTACTTGGAATATTGGCAATAGTTATTGTATCTTCTGCATCAGTAATAACACCATTTTCAAATCTAATTCTACCACCAATAATACCTGGCACTTCTATCCACCCATTTGGATCAGTTGGACCTGTACTGCCATATATAATTGTTACATATGGTCTTACTGCATATTCTAGTACATTTAATTTATTCCACTGCTCCTCGGTACCACCATAGTATATTGTATTTAAATTAGAGCAAGAGCCAAATATCAAATTTCCAACCGAACTAACACTAACAGGGAAAATTATCTGCTCTAGGCTAGTACATTCAAAAAATGCATTAGTACCTATGTTTTGAAGTATATTTGATAAAATTATTTCCTGTAGATTTTTACAACTAGCCAATGCATAATTGTCAATTGCTGTAACAGTATTTGGTATGGTTATTTTAGTTAAATTATTATTTGAAGAAAATGCATGTGTTCCAAGTTTTTTTACAGTAACATTGTTTATTGTAGACGGAATATTAGCTACAGTTATTGTATCTTTAGAATCTGTAATAGTACCTGTAATTACGTCAAATTTAATTTGCCCACCTTCAATACCTTCTACTGTTATCCAAGTTCCAACAATTTTATCAAGACCCGCTTCTTTAGCATTTTCAAAAATATTTTCTGCAACTTCTAAAAATGATATAGCATCTGATATTTCTTGTGAAGTTGAGTCTGTATCATCAAACACTGTTTGAGCAGTTTCAATTGCTTCTTCAAATGCATCATATTCTGCTTGAGTTACCCACTTATTATTAATAAATACATCGTATCCATCTAAACTTATAGCAACACTATTTAAGTTTGTAGTTGCTCCTGATATAACAGTTTTAAGAGCTTCTTTATCTGCTATTTTTTTACCCTCTTTCTTATTAGTATTAAATGTGTTTGTTGCAGTTTCTAAAGCAGTTATAGCATCAGTTATTTCTTGTGAAGTTGCACCTGTCTTATCGAAAATTACTTGTGCAGTTTCAATTGCAGCCTTAAATGTGTCATGTTCAGCTTGAGTAACCCAGTTGTCATAAGTAAATATATCCATACCATCTACACTTATTTCTACACCTGATAAATTTGTATTTGCATTTGTAATAGCAGTTTTAAGAGCTGTCTTATCAGCTGCTTTAGTACCCGCTTCTTTAGCTTGCTCGAAAGTGTTGTTAGCTGTAGTAAGTGCAGTTATAGCATCAGATATTTCCTTTGCAGTTGCATCAGCATCATCAGCCACCCCTTGAGCAGTATTAATAGCAGTTTGTAGCGCATCTTTTTCTGCTTGAGTTACCCATTTTTCGTAAGTATAAACATCTGCTCCATCTGTACTACTTACTTTTACAGAATCTTTGTTAGTTTTAGCAGTTGCTATTAAATTTGTAAGAGCTGTCTTATCTACTGGTTTTTTACCTGCTTCTTTAGCTTGCTCGAAAGTGGTGTTAGCTGTAGTAAGTGCAGTTATAGCATCAGATATTTCCTTTGCAGTTGCATCAGCATCATCAGCCACCCCTTGAGCAGTATTAATAGCAGTTTGTAGCGCATCTTTTTCTGCTTGAGTTACCCATTTTTCGTAAGTATAAACATCTGCTCCATCTGTACTTACTTTTACAGAATCTTTGTTAGTTTTAGCAGTTGCTATTAAATTTGTAAGTATAGTTTGACTAACATTACATATTACTGTTGTATCTTTTGATAATTCAATTTCAAATTCGTCCCAACGCTCCTTGGTTCCACCAAAGTAGATAGTTTCTAAATTTGTAAAACTAGTAATTGCATCTATATCAATTAATGCTATACTAGCTGGAATAGCCATTGTTGTTAAACTAGTACAACCAGCAAATGAGCTCTTACCAAGATTTTCAAATCCGTCTGGTAATTCTATACTTTCTAAACTAGAACAACTTTCAAATCCACGCTCCCAAATAGAAACCAATGTGCTAGGCAATGTTACTGTTGCTAATTTCTCACAACCTGAAAATGTAGATTCACTGATATAGCGTATACCTTCTGGAATTACTACATTAGTTAAACTACTGCAAATTTTAAATGCTCCTGTACCAATAGATACTATGCTATCTGATAAAGATAATGATGTTAATTTAGTACATCTATCAAATGCATAATTGTCAATAGATGTCATAGTATCTGGTAATGTTACAGTGGTTAAGTTGCTAGATGCTTGGAATGCAAAGTCACAAATTCCAAGAACAGTTATATCATTTATTATTGATGGGATATTTGCTGATGTTATTGTAGTTTGAGCAGCTACAATTTTACCAGTATTTGGATCAAATTTAATTTGTCCTCCAACAATGCCATCAACTGTTATCCAAGAATCTGCATTAGTACCAGCTTCTTTAGTATTATTAAATGTAGTATTTGCTGTTTCTAAAGTAGATTTTGCAGTATCAACTTCTTCTTGAGTAGCATCTGTATCATCCATCACAGTCTTAGCAGCTACAATTGCTTTTTTCAATGTGTCGTGCTCTGCTTGAGTTACCCAAGACTTATCAGGAGTTATGTCAGCTCCGTTTGTGCTAATTGCAGTGGTATTTAAATTGGTAGTTGCAGTTGCAATCATAGTTTCTAATGCTGTTTTGTCTGCACTAGTATCTGCATATTCAACTGTTGTATCTTCTGGAATTGTAACGTTTAATGCTGTCCATTGTGCTTTATTGCCACCAAAATATATAGTAGCTAAACTAGAGCAACCCGTAAATGATTTATCTCCTATAGAAGTAACTGTTTTTGGAATAGTTATTTCTGTTAAGCTAGAGCAATCTTGGAATGCCATATATTCGATTGCTGTAACACTATCGGGCAATGTTACTGAGGTCAAGCTAGAACAATTATAAAATGCTCCTGAACCAATGATTTTTACAGTAATGCTATTTATGGTTTTTGGAATATTAGCACTTGTAACAGTGTTTTCTGCCAACATAATTTTTCCTGTTAGTGGGTCAAATTTAACTCTACCTCCAACAATTCCTGTTACAGTCACATACCCGTCGCTCGTTCCACTTTTCTTAGCACTATTAAATGTCTCATTAGCAGTAGTTAAAGTAGATATAGCAGTTTCAATATCAGAAACTGTTGCTCCTTGTTTATCTGATACTGCTTGAGCAGTTGCAATTGCCTCTTCTAGTGTATCATGTACTGATTGAACTACCCATTTATTAGTTGTAAGTACATCAGAACCATCAGTGCTTATTGCTGTATTATTTAAATTATCAGTAACTGTTTGAATTAGGTTATTAAGTTCCGTTTTATCTCCCACTGAATCATTACATACCACAGTTGTATTTTCTGGAACAGTTAAATTAAATGCTGTCCACGTTGCAGTGGTACCATCAAAGTATATGGTGGTTAATTCACTACAACCTTTGACAAAATCTGCTCCGATTGATGTTACACCAGATGGCACTGACATAGTGATTATGGTACTACAGCCGTTAAACGCATTTGCTCCAATTGATGTTACACTAGCTGGTATTTGTATATCAGCATCATCACCAATTGCAATTAGAGCAGTATCAGCAGATATTATTAATTTTGTTAGAGCACTACAACCATTAAGTGCACTTTCTCCAATAGAAGTAACAGTATCTGACATGGTTACAGTTTTTAGAGCACTACAATTTTTAAATAAATTATTATTAATAGCAGTTACAGCATCTGGGATTGTGACATTTATTAGAGCACTACAGCCAGAAAACGCACCTGCTCCAATTGATGTTACAGTGGTTGGTATAGTTATTGCACTTAAAGTTGTGCAATCTTCAAATGCGTTTGCTCCTATAGAAGTAATATTTTCTAGCATTGTTATTGTAGTTAGCGCGCTACAGCCAGAAAATGCGCTTGCTCCAATAGATGTGACACTATCTGGTAATGTTACAGTTTTTAAAGCTGTACAATCTTCAAATGTATTTGCTCCTATTCCTAAAACTGTTATACCATTTATTATTTTTGGAATAGCTAGTGTTGTTATGGTTACTTCTGCATCTGTAATTAAACCAGAGGATATATTAAATTTAATTTTACCTCCCACAATACTATCAACTTCTATCCAAGCTTCTTTTGCACTACCAGCTGCTTTAGCATTATTAAATGTAGTATTGGCAGTTTCTAAAGTAGTTTTTGCTGCATTAACTTGCGTTTGAGTAGCATCAGTGTCATCTGCCACACCTTGAGCAGTTGCAATTGCATTTTTCAATGTGTCGTGTACTGCTTGAGTAACCCATTTATTATTTGTAAATATATCTGAACCATCAGTGCTTATAAATGTACTTTCTAAATTTTGAGTTGCTGTTTTAATAGCAGTTCCAAGAGCAGCTTTATCTACACTTGAATCACTATTAAATATAACTACAACATCATTAGCAACAGTTGCTCCTGAAGATGTCCAAGCTGCTTGTGTTCCACCATAATATATGGTAGCTAAGCTAGTACAATCAGTAAATGCACTTGTGCTAATAGTAACAATGCTTTCTGGTATTACTACAGTTGCCAAACTTGAGCAACTTCCAAGTAAGTTATCACTAATTGCTGTCATTTTTGATGATAATGTTATTTTTGTTAGACCTGTACAACTTACAAATGCATTTGCTCCAGCTGATGTTACACTATTAGGTAAAGTAAGCTGTGTTAAACCTGAGCAGAATGCAAAAGAGTAAGCACCAATGCTAGTAACACTATTTGGTATAGATAGTGAAGTTAAACTTGAACATTCATAAAATGCATTAGCTCCAATTGAAGTAAGAGTGTTTGGTAATGTTATCGATGTTAATCCCGAACAACTCATAAATAATTTTTGAGCAATAGCAGTAACGCCTGTTGGTATTTGTATTGTTGTTAGAGCACTACAATTTACAAATGCTTCATCGCTAATAGAAGTAACACTATTTGGTAAAGCAATAGTTGCTAAAGCTGAGCAATTTTTAAATGCAGTTTTTCCAATTGAAGTAACTCCCGTTGGTATGTTTATGGTTGCTAATTTTGTACAACCTTCAAATGCACTATCTCCTATTGATGTAAGACCAGTTGACAATGTTATGCTTGTTAAACCTGAGCAGTTTGTAAACATATTCTTAGGCAATGCCTTTACAGTAGCTGGAATAGTTATAGATGTTAATCCGATACATTCTTGAAATGCTCCGTCTGTTATGGTTGTAAGAGTGTTTGGCAAAGTTACAGATGATAATTTTTCGCAATCATAAAATGCTGTATTACCAATGGATGTAACTCCTTCACTTAGTACAACTGTTGTTAGTTCAGGGCATTCTCTAAATGTGTAGTCTGCAACACTTGTTACACTACCTGGAACTGTAACAGATGTTACTTTTGGATGCTCATAAAATGCTTCATATTTAATAGCTTTTACGGCTGCACCTTCTATGGTTGCTGGAATATTAGCAGTAGTAATACCATCTTCTGCATCTGTTATTGTACCTGTTGATTTGTCAAATTTTAGTTTTCCTCCAACTACACCATCTACTGTAAGCCAAATTTCTGTACCACTAGCAGTTCCATCTTGTTTTGCATCATTAAATGTAGTATTTGCAGTGGTTAATGTTGTTTCCATAGCATCAACTTCGGCTTGTGTTGCATCTACATTATCTACTAACGCTTGAGCAGAAGTAATAGCAGATGATAGTGCATCTTTATTTGCCTGTGTTACCCACTTATCAGTTGTTGGCACATCCTTACCATCAGTACTTACATCTACACTATCTAAATTTTCTTTAACTGTCTTAATTAATTCTATGAGCTCTGTTTTGTCTGATATAGCAGGCACCACTGTAATTCGCTCTGCAAACATTCCAAACTTATTTTCATCTGCATCAGCTACTGCTGTATACACAATATCATAAATTCCTTCTGATTTTGTAACATCAGCAATAGTTAGAGCTGTTGGCGCATAATCTTTAAAAATTTTCACCCTATAGTCTGTTTGATCTGCCACATTTGTAATGGCAACTGTCGGAGCATAAGGTAGATTTTTATTAATCTCGCTCTTTAAAAGTGTATTATTAGAATTATTAGCATCTATTATTGGCCAGCTTGTAATAGTTTTTCCACCCACTGTAAATATTGGTGTTCCATCAATTGGTGAGCTATCTACAAGTTCTGGAGATACCACCGCATTTGCTTTTATGCTAATAGTATTATCATCAGCATCTGTTACTGTATAGTCAAATTCAAATACACCTGCTTCATCCATAAATTGCGTATTATTGACACCACCTGGATATACGGCAGTTGATGCTAATAAAGTTTTACCATCTTTTACAACTGTTTTAAACACTTTCTGATTATTGTATAAATCTCCGTCTTTAGCATCCACTGCCACAACTGCTGGACTAAATTTATTCTTTGAAGTATTTTCAGCCTCTTTACCATAAAGCATATGATTAGTTGTATTTCCATTTAAATCAAAATATGGTTTTTCTTGTGACTTATCGAGCATAATCACTACAGGTATTACTAATGTCTTAGTGGTTGTTCCATCGGTTGCGGTGTATGTTAATGTATATGAACCCACTTTACTTGTGTCAATTGTAGTTGCTCCACCTTTACCACTTATTTTAGCAATAGCTCCAGTTAGAGCACTTCCTTCTGTTCCATTAATAGTGGCTTTAACCTCCGGTTCAGTAAAAGTATCTCCTTTATTTAGTGCAATAGGAGCAGTTAAGTTTTCCGTTGAACCACCACGACTAAATGTAATAGTATCTGTAGCAGTATATTCATATTCTACAGTTGTTCCTTGTGGAATAGTTACACTTAGTGCATTCCACTGTGCTTGTGTTCCGCCATAATATATGGTCTTCAAACCAGCACAAGAATCAAATATGTCTTTCCCAATTGTAGTTGCAGAAGCAGGTATTACTATAGATGCTAATTTTTCGCAATATCTAAACAACCAGTACTCCATTTCTACAAGATTATCAGGTAATACTATAGTTTCTAAACCAGTGCAAGATTCAAACGCTTGATAACCAATTGACTTAAGCTCAGTAGGTAAAGTTATTGTAGTTAAACTATAACATCCCCTAAATGCTAATGCCCCTATGGTAGTAATAGAATTCGGTAAATTTATGGTGGTTAAGTTAGAGCATCCTTCAAATGTAGCTAAGTCTATTCTAGTAAGTTTTTCCGACAGTTGTACGGTTTCTAAACTAGTACAATCTTCAAATGCACTATACTCAAGCTTAGTAACAAAGTCAGGTATTATTATTTCGGTTAAGCTACTACATTTCTTAAAGGCACCTATTCCAACTAATGTTATAGAATCAGCAAGAGTTACTTCTGATAACTTAGTGCAACTAGAAAATGCATAATTACCAATAGCAGTAACTGGTACACTATTTATTTGAGCAGGAATATTTGCAGCTGTTATTGTTTCTTCTGCTCTTAGAATTGTGCCTGTTTCTTCGTCAAATTTAATCTTGCCACCTTCAATACCTGCTACTGTTATTAAATCATTCCATGAACCATCTGTACCTGTTCCAACACCTGTACTTTCAACTATAATATCTATATATATTGGTACATCTGGAGGTGGAATTAGACCAAACCATTGTGTTTTAGTGCCCTCATAATAAATTTTGGCTTCTCTACTGACATTTTCAAAGGTATCTCTACCCATAGCTTCAATAGAAGCAGGTATTATTATAGTTTTTAATTTAGTACAATCCTTAAATACTTCATCACTAAAACCTGTAAAAGAGTTAGGCAAAGTTATTGTTGTTAAACTACTACAACTTTTAAATGCAGCGCTCTGAATGTCAGTTAGAGCATTAGACAAAGTTATGGTTGCTAGACTACTACAATTTTCAAATGCATTAGAATCAATGTTAGTAATAGTATTAGGTAGTGTTATAGTGGTTAAGCTACTACAATCACTAAATGAGCTGCTCGGAATTTCAGTAAGTGAATTAGACAAATCTATTGTAGTTAAGCTACTGCACTGACTAAATGCATTATTACCCATTGAAGTAAGAGCATCAGGTAAAGTTATGGTTGTTAAACTGCTACAGTTCTTAAATGCATTATTACCAATCGTAGTAAGTGAATCAGGTAGTGTGATAGTTGTTAAATTGTTACAATTATTAAATGCATTATTTTCGATAGTAGTAATATTACCAAGAAATTCTATTGATGCTAAATTACCACAATAACTAAATGTTTGCTCCTTAATAGAAGTAATAGAAGCAGGTAATGTTATGCTGGTTAAGCTTCCACAGTTATTAAATGCTCCCCACCCAATACTGGTAATAGAATCAGGTAATGTTATGTTGGTTAATAACTGACATCCAGAAAATAGCTCATTTGAAATAGAAGTAATGGCATTAGGTAATGTTATGCTTTCTAATGAACTACAATTTCTAAATGCTGCATTTCCAATACTTGTAATAGAATTCGGTAATGTAATGGTTGTTAAGTTTGTACAACTCTCAAATGCATATTCACTAATGGAAGTAACTTGCGCATTATCTATGGTTGATGGAATATTAGCAGATGTTATGGTTGCTTGAGCATCTACAATTGCTCCTGTGGTTGAATTAAATTGAATTTTACCACCCACAATTCCATCAACTGCTATCCAAGTATCAGTACTAGTGCCATCTTCTTTAACACTGTTAAAAGTTGTAGTAGCAGTATCTAAAGTAGTTTTTGCATTATCAACGTCTGCTTGCGTAGCATTTGCATTATCCACCACAGTCTGAGCAGTTGCAATGGCAGCTTTAAATGTGTCGTGCTCTTCTTGAGTTACCCATTTATCATTAACATTTACATCCGAACCATCTGTACTAATGTCTGTATCATTTAAATTTGTGGTTGCTGTAGCAATAGCAGTTTTTAATGCAGTTTTATCCGCAGAAGAAGCTTCTGGACCTGTGCTATTAAACATAATGGTTATGGTGTTTGGTACAGTCAAGTTCAAACTATTCCATTGTTGCTCTGTTCCACTATAGTATATGTGAGATAAACTTTCAGGAAATACTTCCGGAATTTCTGTAATATTATCCCCAAACAATACCAATCCTGTTAAATTATTACAATCAGCAATTATTGTATCACTAATTACGGTCACTCCATCAGGTATTCTAAATACACTCATACCACACTTAGAAAATGAAAATTCACCAAGTTTTGTAATCAAATCACCTAATTCTATATTTGATAGACTACTACAATTGTAAAACGCATAGTTGCCAATAATAGCAAGATTTTGAGCTGTTTCAGGAGTGGTTACTGTTGTTAAATTATTGCAATCTGAAAATGCTTTATAACCAATTGATGTAACATCAATATTATTTATGGTTTCTGGAATATTGGCAACAGTAACAGTTGGTTTAACATCTACAATCATACCAGTTGTATTATTAAATAAAACTTGACCACCTTCAATTCCAGCAACATCTATCCATGTATCTAGGCCAGTGGTGTCAGTGCATATAATATTTGCTCCTGCTGGAAGATTAGCTTCTGATTTAGATATACTAGACCACTGTGAGTAGGTACCTTTATAATTGATAGTAGATAAATTATCGCAACTAACCAATACAACATCGTCCATAGTAGTTACACTAGTAGGAATGGTTACTTGATCTAAATTTTCACAACCAGCTAAAGCAGGCATTGATGTAAAACCATCAGGTATTGTTATTTCTGTTACATTTGTATGCCCCTCAAAAACAGAATTTAGTATGCGCTCAACAGCAGTTCCATCTATTGTGGTTGGAATATTTGCAGTGGTTATTGTCTTTTCAGCAGCTATAATAGTTTTATTTGGTATATTAAATTTAATTTTACCACCTTTAATACCGTCTACTGTTATCCAAGGATCTGTCTCAGTGGTCTCACAAATTATTAAAACCCTATCAGATACAGTAACATTTAATGCATCCCATTGTTCCTTGGTACCTCCATAGTATATAACACTTAATTTGTAATTGTTAAAAAACATCTCTTCTCCGAGCGTAATACCAGCTGGTAATATGACTTCAACTAAATACTTACAATTATTGAATGCCATATCTCCAATAGAAGTGACGCTATCAGGTACTTTTATAGCTTCTATTTTAGTTTCAAAAAATGCAGCCATACCAATCGAAGTAATAGAATCAGGTAAAGTGATGGTGGTTAGCTCTGCACACTGTCTAAATGCCGTATTACCAATAGAAGTAACAGTAATACCATCTATGATTCTAGGAATATTAGCAACTGTTACGGTTTCTTCAGCTTTTACAATTACACCGTCGATTGGATCAAATAGAATTTTACCACCCACAATTCCATCAACTGCTATCCAAGTATCAGTACTAGTGCCATCTTCTTTAGCATCTTCAAAAATACGGTTTGCAGTTTCTAAAGCAGTTTTTGCATTATTAACGTCTGCTTGCGTAGCATTTGCATTATCCACAACTTTCTTGGCTTCTGCAATTGCAACTTCAAATGTGTCATAGTCTATTTGAGTTACCCATTTATCATCAGGCAATATATCAGAACCATCTACGCTCACGGTTGCACTAGCTAAATTTGTGGTTGCTGTAGCAATGGCAGTTTTTAATGCAGTTTTATCTACATCAGCTGCAACTTCCACTGTAACAGTAACAACTAATGTTGCAGTATTATCTGAGTTGTCTTTTGCAGTATACGTTATTGTATATGTACCTTCTGCATTTGTAATAGTATCAATACCACCATTGAATGTGTTATCTCCAACTTTTTTTACAACTGGTTTTGGAGCTGCAACAGTATCCACATTATCACTAACTGCTACCGTTAGATCTGGGTCGGTTGCTCCGACGGTAGTAGAAAAAGCAAAATCATCTGTGTATTCTGTTTCGTCATATGTGACAGTAATCACTGGAGCTGTAGTGTCTATATATATCATAGTAACACCAGTTGGAAGAGTTACTTCAAGAGCAGTCCACTGTGCTTGTGTACCACCAAAATATACAGTTTCTAAAGCAGTGCAGTCTCGAACAAATTCAGAACCAATAGAAGTAACACTTGCGGGTATTGATATTTCTCTTAAACCAGTGCACTTATAAAATGCAAATGGAGCAATACTAGTCACTCCTTCAGGTAGAGTTAGTCCAATTAAACTGCTACAAAATTGAAATGCTTGTTGACCAATAGATGTAATTGTATCAGGTAAAGTTATTCTAGTTAAATTTGTACACCTAGAAAATGCAAAATCGTCAATAGACGTAATAGTTGCTCCTTGTATTACAGACGGAATATTGGCGGATGTAATTGTATCATCTGCAGCAAGAATTGTGCCAGTTGCTCTATTAATGGTAATTTGTCCACCTTCTATTCCAGGAACTGTAAGGCTAACCCGAACTGGAGCTTCTTTTTTAGCCTGATGGAAAGTTCTATTAGCATTAAATAAAGTAGTGGTTGCATTATCTACTTCTAGTTGAGTTGCATTTGTCTTATCTACAATACCTTGAGCAGTTGCAATTAAATCTGAAAATTCTTTAGCTTCTGCTGATGTTACATAATTTTTACCTGACATAACATCCAGTCCATCTTCACTTATATCCACACTATCATAATTCGCATTGGATGATATAATTAGCTCGCTCAGAGCTGTCTTATCTACTGAGCCAGTAGGTAAGGTAATTATTCCTGTTTTATATAGTCCATTTTCTTCAATAGTTATATCCGCATCCACAGTATATGTTAATTGATTGCCTGATAAATTAAATCCCCAAATTTCATGATCTGTTGGTTGCTCTATAGAAACATCTACTTGTGTGGATGTATTCCCACTAATGCTATATGCCATTATGCTATTTGGTGTATTATAATATAAAAAACCATCTTTACCTGCAAATCCCGAGAACTTAGTAGTATAAAAACTACCACCCGCAGGAATATACCATTTTGCATCACGAAGAACTTCACTAACTAAAGTTGAAGTTCCATCTGATGTATTCATTGAATAAATTCCACTATTATCATTGCTACTGTCAAGATAATAAGATTTATCTCCTATAAATACAAAAGGAGCAGATGTGACTGAAAATTTGCCTTCATATTTTGTATTGGTTGCTGGATTTGGCAAAGAGCTCGACCAGTCATCAGCTGATTTATTTAATTCATGTTTTTTTGCACTACTTATCATAAAATTAGTATGATGAGCATTTCCTTTTAAGTTTACTTTAGGGTCGTTCCAAGTAAAGTCAATATGATACCATTCATTTTCATACTCAACCATATTCCAGATATGGTTAAGATTAGTTGAAGTCACCGTAATATTTGGTATGTTAAGAGCATTTAAAACCAGTTTAGCAAAATCTGCATATCCTTCACATACTCCTCTTTTTTCTTCAACAAACCGAGCACAGTCCCTAACTTCTATCCCGTTTTCAACAAAAAGATTTTGGTCATACTCATAATTGGTAGCAATATAATCGCTCACAATTAATAATTTATCCAAATTAGTTGTTCCGCTTTCCGTCAGAGCTACTATTTTTGCTATTTCATCTGTTATTAACTTATCATAATAATCATAGTTGGCTTGCAAATGCTCATCATAATGTGGTAGCAAATTTGCTACAAAATTATTACTAGTACTCCAGCTCCAGCTTCTTCCTGCATGAAATAGCTTAGGATCGTTAGTTCGTAAATCAGTATAAAAATTTTTCATTTGTTCAGACGTTATATTTAATGAGGATATATCTATTTCAGCTTTCTGATCTATCATTGCTGGTTTTACGATATTTACAAATGCCTGATATAAGCTATCCTCTATGGTGGCATAATCTGTGCTCCAAGTGAAAGATGGTATTAATTCGTATTCTTGTGTGAATATCTCGACGGGTTCTATTTCTGATTTCTCATCATTTTCTTGTATCTGTATAAATTTTTCTATGCTGACTGTTTGATCGCCAGCCATAATAGTCATTGGTGCATTAGCTTGTAATAGCATTGTACTTATCAATAAATAACTAAATTTTTTCTTCATTATTTTTTCCTCCAAATTAATCACTGGTTAATTATTTTTTGTTTATCTTTTATTTTGTACTTGAAATCATTAGTTTGAACCCTTCTGAGAGCTAAATCAACTGTTCATGAGTAAACGACAACTTTAGAATTGACTGCAGTTTTAATACTACAAACCACTTGTGCTTTTGGTGCTTTTCCACCATTAAAAGGGGGGACTGTCCAGCATCTACAAAATTGAAGCGTACAACTAACACTTTGCTACTCAGGAGCTAAAACGAATGTGCAGGCAGGCTATACAGACGGATTTAAAAGAGCATCCATTCGTTTCATAACAGCAGCCAGTTCTTGTGTGGTCATTAGACCTTTAGGCACCATAGTCGTAGCTCCGCGGCCAATAAATAGTCCCAAATGATTCATAATTTGAAGAGCATCGAATTTTTCAGCTGTAAGCCCTACCATATCTGTAAATTTAACAGGATTTGTGATTTTCGGCAGTGCATATCCTTTGTATTTCAAATAATTTACAATTAAAACTGCCATATCTTCACGTGTGATATATGTTGCTCCGTCGGAATTATTGCTACCAAATAAGTTAAATGAATTTGCCCATTGAATAGATGAATCAAACCAACGTGCACTGGTTGGATATTTTGATAAATCAATTTTGCTATAAAGAGAAAGGGCTGTTGTAATAGAACCTTTTGTAACTAGCTCGTCTATTCCAAAATGGTCTACAGATCTCCCAAACATATAACCATTTTCATAAATCCATTTAACATCTTCATAATACCAAGCTCCAAATACAACATCTTTTTTTACTGTAATCGGTGGTAATGGCTCAGGCTCTGGTATTGTTGGTTGAGTTGGTCTATATGTAGAAGAGTTATTCCCCCACCAACTGCTACTTCCACTTCCACTATTTCCACTGTTTCCACCTGAATTATTATCATCATCATCATCGTCGTCATCATTGTCACTTCCACCGCTTCCGCCACTTCCACCAGATGATTTTATATCTACTGTATAGTTTTGAGCTGTAATTTTTAAGTCGTTGTCATCTTCACGGAATGCAATTGCCAGTGTATGGTCATCTTCTCCGAAGCTTTTAAAAGTTTTAGAAAGTATAATAATTTTTGTTCCACCTGATTTATCTCGTGTAACCGTATATTCATCTGCGTCTAGTTTTTCACCATTAATATAAACAGTTTCAAAATTATCATATTCACCTTCTGATATAAATTCCAAGTCGCCATACTGAGTTATAACATTTGGCAAATATTTATCTATCTCATAACCGTTACTAATGGAGCTTTCAATATTAGCGTCAGTGTTATCTCTTATTGTAAAAGTAAATTCTTTAATAGAATCTTCAAATACATCATCTGTACTTGTGTTATTAAATTCCGCTTTTACCATAATATTAAAGGTTCCTGTTTCAGTTGGTACTCCATATATTTCACCATTAGATTTAAAAATTAGACCGTCTGGTAACTGGCTTTCATCTTCTATTAAACTCAATGTAACCTTATTCCAATCATATACATTATTAGTTTGAATTAACTGAGCATATGGGACATATTTAACTCCACTCGATAATTCTTTTTCAGTGGTAATAAAGAAATTGTTAGAAAATCCAGTTAGCTCTATTTGTATTGGTTCTTGATTATCAGCACTAATTATTAAATCTCCACTAATTGGGCCACCGTCACCTGCTACAAGTCGAATTTTTGCAATATTATCGGGCTTTGTTGCAGATGTAAATGCATTTAAACTACTATTTTTAGTGATGCTCCAATAATCGTCTAATTTTACATTTTTTGCATTTTGAAGATTTACTTCTATTCCTGTAAGCTTTTTATCTCCTATATTGGCTATAAAAATATCGTGTCCTTTTGTTTTTGATAGAGCAAGCTCACGTGTGGCTGAGCCATTTACAAATAGTTTTGGACCAGTGGCTAGTTTTTTTGCACTTATCCAATAATTTTTTGTATCATCTGTATCTAAAACTGTGTATTGAACAGTTTCTGAAAAGTCTACAGCGGTGGTACCTGAGGTATGATTACCACTGGTGTTGCTACTCTGAACATTTGCTCCTTTGTTTACTAAAAATGTTGGTTTTAAATTTGATATATTTAGAGCAGCGTCTTTAATAAGTATAGTTTGATATATCTTAGAGCTTGAATCTACATCATCTGGCATTATATAGATTTTGTCCGAGCTCACACCATTAAACCCAGTTATTCTAAAATCACCCGCAAAAGAGCTATCACTATCTTGGGCATCTAGTTTTACAGTAATTTTATATGGTCTATCATTAGTATCAAATATTGTAAAATCCATTCCTTGACCATTAAAATTTCCTAAATATCCTGTATCTTTATTCCAAATATTTTTTTCGCCAAGTATCAACTGCTCTTTAATGTCAGAGCTATTTGTTGCATCTGCTAATTTATTAAAATGACCTATAACTGCCTTTTTGACTTTTGAAGTATCAAATTTTAGCCCTATGTAGTAGTCATCTGTTGCAAAATATTCTTCTTTTAATATATAAGTGACAGTTTTTATACCTTCTGATGTATTTATGTCTGCACTTTCATTAGCTCGTATTCTTTCATTATTGGATTGTAAATATAAATCTTCAAATATTATATCATCCACTTCTTGATTGGTAGAAACAAAATCCAAACTAATACTTGGCCACAATAATGCATTATGCATATCTTGAGATAAAACAGTAGTAATAGTTTGGTTATCTAGTTTAAAAGTGCCTGCTTTAAGCTTATCTGTAATATCTATATCTTGATTGTTGACAATAGCATTTTGTAAATCGGTCATAGTTTTAAAAGTGCCATTGTAAAAGCGAACTTTATAACCAGCATCTATATATTCTTGAGCTAACTCCATTTTTAATTTAATATTATCAGGATTATATTTATCCGAGAGACTTAATATATATTCTCCTAAGTGTTGTGATTGCTCAGATAATATTTCAATTTCTGTATTTTCGATTGTTGAACTATCATACAATGTAGGAGCAAATAGTCTTTCTAAATTAATAGTTTTTACGTTAATTAAATATCTTATATTGTTATAGTCTAATTGGTCTTTGCTACCTATAATTAGCTCTAGTGTAAAATCATAGTTTAGCATTCTAAGCCATTCGTCGCTAGTGAGATGTCGCAAATCTCCAAGTGTAAAATTTTTTTCAACTACTTGGTATATATCTTCTTCATATTTTTGGTTAAAAGGATCGTAACTTGTAATTGACTCAACTAAAATGGTTGGGTTTGATGGTATGGTGAACATATTTAATAAATCCACTATGCTCATATTGTGATTGTCATAAAAGAATTGTTGTGTTAAATCCACTGTTGTAGTTTTTACTTCTAGCGGCAATAATGTTATTTGCTCAGGTTTAAATGATGCGTCATCTGATAGTACTTCGATTTCTGGTATAGCTATGTCTGGTATCACTATTTCTGGCACTTCGATTTCTGGTAATACTATTTCTGGAGCTTGTACTTCTGGTAGCACCATCTCTGGCAATATTATTTCTGGTTCTAATATTTCTGAAGGTTGTACTTCTTGCAATACTATCTCTGGCAATATTATTTCTGGTTCTAATATTTCTGAAGGTTGTACTTCTTGCAATACTATCTCTGGCACTACTATTTCTGGTTCTAATATTTCTGAAGGTTGTACTTCTTGCAGTACTATCTCTGGCACTACTATTTCTGGTATTTGAGATTTTATTATTTCTAACATTTCCATTATTTTGTCTTTATTTATTGGTTCTTGTACTACTTCTTGTGAGATTATTTTTTCCATTTCTTCCTCTTGAGCTGTCACTGAAATGCTACTAAAACTTATAAGAAGTATTAAATTTTTTATCAATCGTCTATTCATGTGTATTCTCCTTGATATTTTTTCTATAAAAAACAGAGCACATAATATGCTCTGCTTAGTTTCTAAACTCAATATATATATGTGATTTATTTGTTGCTATCTTTGTCAGCTCTTAATAAACCCTTCTGTCAGCTACCCAGAACCTCACCGTCTCTTGCGAGACACCTCCCCTTAAATTCTATGGTGCAGTGCTCTGAGAATATTAAAATTATCTAGGTTCTTCCTCCCCTTTAAGTTATTTATTTAATAAACTTTAGTATTTTAAATAAAATTTGGTATTTTAAATTGTGTACTTTAAAAAAATTTTTCTGTTTTCTGATAGTATATTATTTTGTATAAGGTTTACATAACTACCACCTACAAGTATTATTTCGACCTCTATTAGAATTTACTTTAGCTCTTATTTGTGCTTAAATTAGTTTATAGCCTACATCCGTTGATGGCTATTTGTTCTCGAGCAATAGGAAGTTATTGTCAATAGGAAGCCCACATCGTACTTTCGGTAGCTAACGCCACCGCCTCTTGCGAGGCCTCTCCAATCATCCAACCTTTTAAGGGGGGAAAAGTGCCAAAGGCACAAGGTGGGGTTTAAGAAGAGACTTTCAAGCGCCTACAATACTGAAGCTCCACCCACAGTCATCACCAAATCATACTGCACCTTCTGTTATTTCACGCAGCAACCTAAAAGTTTTTTTGTTTATTTAATCCTAGTTCATATTTTAACTAAACTTTTTACGTATATCTTTAATTTCTTCAATAGACAAATTAGATTTAAGAGCTAAAGTTTCATCATCTAAAATATCCAATAATCCTATAATTAAGTTAACTTGACCTTCTTTAATTCCTTCAATCTTACCTTCTTTAATTCCTTCAATCTTACCTTCTTTAATTCCTTTTTGAATTCCTTCTTTAATTCCCTCGATCTTACCTTCTTTAATTCCCTCAATCTTACCTTCTTTAATTCCTTTTTTAATACCTTTTTTAATTCCTTCTTTAATTCCCTCTTTAATTCCCTTAATCTTACCTTCTTCCATGGCTGAATCTATCATATTGATATTATCTAATCTTGCCTTTTCTCTTGCCTCGTATAAACTTATCATTTCTGGGTCACTACCTATATAGTCTAATGTCTTTTGTACATATTTCATTGCAGGTTCCAAATTTATCAACTCCTCTAACGTAGTTTGGTCTATATTTTGTTCCAAACCTTTTAGCCATCTTGTCTTTGATAGTTGTTTATAATTTTCGCCCACTTGGTTTTTAAATTTGGGGTATTCTATAAAGTGTAGCTCTAGGATATCTGTTAGTTTATAATCTT
>LJHE01000012.1 GCA_001983555.1 Candidatus Epulonipiscioides gigas | reverse complement strand
TATCTTCCTCTTACTTATGAATGTAATAAAGCTATTTTTGCAGATGAGCTTGAAAATGTTAACTTTACTCAATCTCAATATGAAATCCCTTTTAATACTATGTATTTTAAATAAAATAATAGAGGTCAAATTATGATTAAATATATAACAAAACGACTTTTAACTGCTATACCATTACTTTTGACAATTTCGTTTGTATGTTTTGTATTTATAAATGCAATTCCATCAGACCCGGCAGAAGTTGCTCTACGAGTTAATCAAGTAACAGTTATTTCAGAGGAGCTTTTAGAACAAACTAGAGAAGAAATGGGTCTTAATGACCCATATTTAATAAGATATTTTAATTGGCTAATAGATTGTTTAAGACTTGATTTTGGAATTAGCTATGTAAATCCACAACGTACTGTGCTTAGTGAAATGATAAGAGGGTTACCAAATACTTTGCAACTTGCTTGTTGGTCATTAGTATTAGTTGTGGTAATAAGTTTACCAGTAGGATTTTTCTGTGCAGTTTATAAAGATAGTTTGTTTGACAAAATAATGCGAACATTTATTTTTATGACAACAGCGATGCCGGCATATTGGGTAGGTCTATTACTTATGTGGATAGTGAGTATAAAGCTCGACTTGCTACCTACAAGCGGAATGAGCGATGGTTATAAAAGTCTAATTTTGCCCTCAATAACTGTTGCTCTTACTTATGTTAGTACGTTTATTCGTCTAATACGTACAAATATGCTTGAAAATATGAAGCAAGATTATGTTTTATATGCAAATGTACGAGGACTAAAACAAAGTAGTATTTTAGCAAAACATGTACTTAGAAATTCTCTTCATACTTGTATTGTAGCAATTGGTATGAGCGTACCTCAATTAATTGCAGGTACAATTGTAGTAGAAAATGTATTTGCCATACCAGGTCTTGGCACACTTTGTATCGAAGCAATTTTCAACCGAGATTTTCCAATAATTCAAACTTATGTATTGTTTATTGGCATACTATTTGTAAGTTTTAATCTATTATTTGATATCATTCAAACTGTTATAGATCCAAAACTTAGAAAGGAGTTTTAAATGCTAAGAAGATTATTAAATCACAAAGGATTTTTATTAACTATGGGATTTATATTATTTATTACACTTATAGGGATTTTCGCTCCAGTTGTTGCGCCACATGACCCTTATGTACAAGATATTATGAATAAATATGCTCCGTTTAGTTGGCAATTTCCACTTGGAACAGATAATTTGGGGCGATGTATATTATCTCGACTTATTTGGGGAATACGCCCAACATTAGGTTTAGCATTTCTTACAATGCTAGGAACAATAGCACTTGGAGGAATTATGGGACTACTATCTGGATATTTTAGAGGGCCTGTAGACGAAATAATTATGCGTATTGTAGACATTATGTTATCTTTTCCAAGCCAAATTATGGTGTTTGCAGTTGTTGCTCTGTTGGGAGTTGATGTTAGAAACGTAATTTTAGCAAATGTGTTTATAAAATGGGCATGGTATGCTCGTATGATTAGAACGAGCGTTATACAGCATACAGATAAGAATTTTGTGTTATATTCTCGTGTAATTGGAAATTCTGAAAGATTTATATTATTTAAACACATATTACCAAGTATTGCCTCTGAATTAGCTGTTCTTGCAAGTCTGGATATAGGTTGGGCAATTATTAATATTTCCACACTTTCATTTCTTGGACTTGGCGTTCAAGCTCCTATTCCAGAATGGGGAGCTATGTTAAATGAAGCCAAGAATGCTCTTACTACAAATCCTATTCAAATGCTTGCTCCGGGAATTGCCACTGTTGTTTTAGTAACAGCATTTAACTTTCTTGGTGATGTTTTGCGTGATGCACTTGACCCTAAAGAAGAAATGTAACACTTTAGAAGTTTGATAGAAATGGAGAAAATTATGTTAGAAGTAAATAATTTGAATGTAACATACAATGGCAAAAGAAAGATCAATCATATTGTACGTGATATATCATTTTCTATAAAAGAAGGAGAATGTGTCGTTATTTTAGGAGAAAGTGGTTCAGGGAAATCAATGACTATGAAGGCTATTTTAGGACTTTTAGATAACAGTTTTACAATAACAGGGAAAGCACTACTTAATGAGCAAAATATATTGGAAATGGATAAAGAAAATCTTAGAAAATTACGTGGAAAAGATATAACAATGATTTTACAAAATCCTATGACTTGTTTTGATACTCTTTATCGAGTGGGGTATCAAATGAAAGAGACTTTGAAAACACATACAAATTGGAATAATTTAGAAATTCATCAAAAATCAATTGATATGCTAAATATAATGCAAATTAAATCACCTGAAGAAGTACTAAAAAAATATCCTCATCAATTATCGGGAGGAATGCTACAAAGAATTATGATAGGAATTGCTCTTATGCTAAATCCGAAGATATTGGTAACGGATGAACCAACAACTGCTATAGATGCAATTACTAAATTTGAAGTAATGAAAGAGTTTCAACGTTTAAAAGATAATCATACAACAATGTTATTTATAACTCATGACCTTGGTGTGGCATCATTAATTGCTGATAGAGTTATTGTAATGAATAAAGGAAAAATTGTTGATGAAGGAACATTTGCACAAATTATTTCTAATCCTAAAGATAACTATACACGTCTACTTGTTGAAAAACGTATAGCGGTTATGAATAAATTCAAAACATCAATGGAGGTAGTGGAATGATAAAAGTTTCAAATCTTTGTATGGATTTTAGAAGTGAGCTCAATGGCAAAAAACAAAGAGTTCTTAAAAATCTCAATTTTAATGTAAGAGCTGGAGATTGTTTGGGAGTTCTTGGAGAAAGTGGTTCGGGAAAAAGTACTCTTGGACGTATTTTAATAGGTCTTTTAAAACCAACGAGTGGTGAATACTTATTTGAGAATATAAATCCATATCAAGATAAACATAATAAACATCATTTGAGCGAGCATGTAAGCGTTGTATTTCAAGATTATGTTGCATCTGTTAATCCACGATTTACAGTAGCAGAAATAATTAAAGAGAGTTTAAATATGCTTGCAAAAAAGCAAGGTAAACTTAAGTATATTGATGAAGAAATTTCTAAATTATTAAAAATGGTAGGACTTGATGATACCTATAAAAACCGATTTCCACACCAATTATCAGGTGGACAATTGCAACGTGTATGCATAGGTCGAGCTCTGGCGCTTAAACCAAGTCTTATTTTATTTGATGAAGCAATAAGTTCACTTGATGCTCATACACAAGTACAAATTATGGATTTACTGAAAAAGCTACAAGAACAATTAAATTTAACTTATATTTTTATTACTCATGATTTAATGTCTGTTACTTATATGTGTGATAAAGTTATGTTTCTCTACAATGGAGAAATTACAGAATGTATAAAAGTTGATAATATTGCACAGACAACAGATGATTATGCTAAGAAACTTCTTAGTACAGCAATTTATATTTAACTAGAATAAAATTCATAATCAAGTATTTTTAGTTCATTATTAGGAGGAGATTATGGAGCAAAATAAAATTACAGAGGGTGTTATTTGGAAGCAAGTAATTTGGCTATTTATACCGCTCGTAATAAGTGCATTTTTTCAGCATTTATATACATTTGTAGATGGTATGATAATTGGGAAATTTTTAGGAGCAACAGCATTTGCCGCCGTCGGAGGGTCTGCAGCTAAAATAATTACGTTGTTGATAAATTTTTTTGTTGGAGTTTCTAGCGGTATTACTTCTTATACTGCAAGGTTTTACGGAGCTAAAGATAACATTGGTGTAAAAAAAGTTATTTTTAACGGATTAATATTCTTTGGTGTAGCAGGAATAGCCTTATCAATATTAGGAATTATTTTTTCTAATACTATGCTAGAGCTTATGGGAACACCGGTTGAAACTTTATTAGATGCAAACATTTACTTAAAAACTTTCTTGGTAGGTTTAATATTTTGTATTTTTTACAATACATTGTCAGGAGTTTTACGAGCATTAGGTGACACAAAAACACCTTTGTATGTACTTATATTTACGAGCTTTTTAAATATAGCATTGGATTTATTATTTGTAATTATATTTCCTATGGGAGTTTTAGGTGTAGCTCTTGCTACTCTTATTGCACAGGGAATTAGTGCTATAGCTCTATTAATTATTCTGATAAAAAAACGTCTTCCTAAAACAGAGCAAATACAATTGAAGATAGATTTTAAAATTATTCGTGAAATTTGTGGTGTGGGTATTCCAGCGGGAATACAAAGTATAATGTATAGCATATCAAATATTTTGGTGCAAAGTGCAATTAATGGATTTGGTACAACAACAGTGGCAGCTTGGTCTGCATATGTAAAAATTGATAGTATTGTGGATGTATTTGTGTCAGCTCTTGGAAGCACTGTAATTACATTTGTTGGTCAAAACTACGGAGCTAAACAATATGCTCGAGTTAAAGAGTCTATCAAACAAATTATTTTAATTAGCTATATTATAACTATTGTAATTATGACTGGATTTATATTATTTAGAACTCAATTACTTGGATTATTTACAACAGAGCAAGCTGTTGTTGAGATAGGTAAAAATTTATTCTTTGTAATTATGCCAATGTATTTACTAGGAATTCCTCAAACTATGTTTATACAAGCTCTTAGAGGTCTTGGAAAATCTTTTATACCTATGATACTGACATTGATTGGAGTCATTGGAATACGTGTAATTTGGGTATTAATTATTTTCCCACTAAATCCAAATATATACTTCCTCGGAATTTGCTATCCAGTGAGCTCTTTAATTATGTCAATCATATTCACTCTATATTTTTACAAAGAAAGCAAAAAACTAATACCTACGATTTAAAGCCAACTGCTAAAAAATTTTAAGCCATTTGATTTAATCTGCATTAGTAAGCAATTTTTTTAATATTTCTAAATTATCATATAAACTTTTTTTATTGAATTTAAATTATTTTTGTTAGTTCTATTAATTTAATTATATTAATTGACGATATTATTGTTAATGGAAATTAATTGGTAATGGATGGAAATTAATTGGCGATTAATGGAAATTATTTAATAATTAATTGGTAAAAGGAGGCTTTTATGAGCACAATAAGTTCATCAGGATTATCATTTTCTGGATTAGCATCTGGTATGGATACAGATGCTATGGTTGAAGCTATGGTTTCAGGCTACAAAAGTAAATATGATACCGAACAAAAAGACAAACTTTTACTAGAGTTAAAATTAGAAAAATACAAAGAGATAAACACAAAAGTAGTAGATTTTTATGATGATTACATAAGACAATTAAGATTGGAATCTACTTTTAGTTCAAGTACTACATCTTCTTCTAATCCAGATAAAGTTGAAATTACAAGTGGTGGAAAAACAGGTGACCAAATTACCATTGAGCAACTTGCAAAACCAATTGTTGTTCAGACGGGTAAAGTTGGAACTACAGAGTTAACTGCCGATACAAAACTTGTAGACTTAGGAATAAGTAGTTTAGATGGTTTTAGATTTACTGATGATGATGGCAATACAATAGATATTGGTGTCACAGCTGAAGATGGTAGTACATCTCTTAAAACAGTAGAGGATTTAGTTAGTGCGATTAATGATGAATTAGGTGAAGGTACAGTTAAATTTGAAAAAGGTAGGTTTGATTTCTCAGGAATGAATACCAATGGTAAATCAGATTACACCATTACAGCATTAGAAGCTAAGCAAGATTCGACTACTGGAAAATTTGTTTATGAGGAACCAACCGAAAATCTAGACCAAGCAACAGATGATTTATTAGGTAATCTTGGTATTAGCGCAAGAACAGAGTGGGAAGAAAACGAAGATTGGGAAGAAGGCGACCCTGATGAGGATAGATATATTATAACTAGTAGTCAATATATCAGTGAAAAATTAGAAGTTGATGGGATTACAGGTAGTACAAAATTATCCGAGCTTGGAGTAAGTGGCACGTTAGATCTAGAGATAGATGGTAATTCCTATTCAGTAAATTTATCTGAGAATATGACTCTTGATGAATTATCTAAAAAGTTGAGCGACATAGGATTAGATACCAAATTTGATTCAAAAACAGGAGCTTTTAATATCAATCCAGATGATGGAATAGAATCTCTTAGCATTTCAGCATCAAAGTCTGATACATTATCAAAGCTTGGTATTAAGGCACCAGAGGGTCAAGATGAAGGTAATAAAGTTATTTTAGGTGATGGTGATGATGCAACCACATTTGAAGACTTAGGATTTAAAGACGGGGATAGAATATTTATTGATACAGGAGGCCCTAAACCACAGGTGTTAGAAATTAGTCATGGTCCAGATAAGGGTGATTATGATAATAAAATAACTACTGTTCAGGATTTAATAGATACTATGGGCGAAACAAGTGTATTTAATTTTGATGAGGAAACTAATAGTTTTACTATAAATAAAGATGCTGTTAAAGGTATACGTATCTTAACTGAAGACATGTATGCAGATGAGCTATTTGGACCTGGTAATTATACTGCTGAAGAAAAAGGACAATATTCATTAGATAGACTTGAAAGTATGGGTATTACAGCTAATATAGATTCCGATGGTAATACTACGTATGAAACAAATTCTGTAGGAACTAGTAATACTTACACTTATGAAGGTCAAAAGGCCAAAGCAACATACAATGGAATGGAAGTTGAATCTGACACAAATGTGTTTAAACTTGACGGAATTACATTTGTTGCAAAAGAAGTAACTGGCGAGGATGAGTATATATCTGTTGATAAAACTATAGATGACGAAGAGCTTTTTAAAACTGTAGAAAATTTTGTAAATGCATATAATACACTAATAGAGGAGCTTAATGGTCTTGTAGATGCTGAATATAATTCTGAATATCAACCATTGCTTTCAGAGGAAAAAGAAGGAATGTCTGATTCAGATCTAGAACTTTGGAATGATAAAATAGATAATAGTCTTCTTAGAAATGACCCTCAAATTGAAGCTCTACTAGATAGTATGCGTAACACTCTTATGGAAGTTTTCCCTCAAAATGATAGCTTTAAATCACTGTATGATATTGGAATAGAAACCAGCACAGATTATCAGGAAAATGGTAAGCTCATTTTGGATGAGGAAAAACTTAAAGAAGCTATTTCAAAAGATGCAGAAGGAATTAAAGAGCTTTTTGTAGGAAATAGTGAAACTGGTACAGATGGTTATGCTGAAAAAATGTATGATAATGTAACTGATTTATTAAAAGGAACAGATTCTAGTAGCTCAATGTTTTTATTTAATGATTTAGATCTTGAAAAAGCAATTTTAGATCAACAAGAAGAAATTGATAAGGCGTATGATACAATGTTGGCTAAAGAAGAAATTTATCAAGCACAATTTTTAGCCATGGAGATGGCAATACAACAATTAAATTCTCAAGCTAATTTATTTACTACAGCTTAAAAAAATAATGAATAATATTTAAACAAGTGTTTAATAATAAAGTATATTTTTTCTATTATTGTATATAATAATTTTAGGGACAATAAAATATTATAATACAAAATGTGCTAGTAAAAATATCTATTTAATTTAAACTACTGCTCCTTCTATAGATTAGAGTTTTGTAAATTTTTAGAGCTATGAAGCTTTATTCACTCCAATTTATATTCTTTAATGATGGAAGGAGTCAATACAATTGATAGATAATTTATTATGCCCACATATTAACTATTTTTGAGAGGAGAAAACAGATGGCAAATCAAGCTTATGCAGCTTATAAAAATAATGCAGTATTAACTGCAAGTGCAGCTGAATTGACTTTAATGTTATATAATGGAGCTTTAAAATTTTGTACGATGACTATTGATAGTATTGAAAAAAATCAAGTGGCTAATGCTCATAAATATAATATTAGAGTACAAGATATAATAATTGAACTTAGAATAACATTAGATAGAAAATATGAAATTTCCAATGAAATGGATAGATTATACTTATATATTTTAGAAGTTCTAAGAGATGGTAACAGATTAAAAAGCATTGAAAAAATTGAAGAAGCAAAAAAATTAATAACTGTTTTTAGAGATACATGGCGTGAAATTATGAAGAAGGTGCCTAGCAATGAATGAAACTAAATCTGAAATTGACTCTACTTATGGCATTTATGACGTTGAATTTGAAATAAGAGCAAGCAAAACTCCAGGAGAATATTCACTTAGACTAAAAAAAGATGGCGTATCTAAATACGTGGTAAGTAAATATGCTCCAAGAGAAAAAATTAGAGAAAAACTGCTTTTATTTAATAAAAATTCTAGTACTTTATTTGTTGTATTTGGCTTTGCTTTTGGATATATTGCAGATGAAATCTTTAAAGTAATAGGACCTAATGCTAAAATTTTTGTAATAGAGCCTACTCCAAAACTGCTAGAAGCTCAAGCTAATTTAGTTAATCGTGCAAAATATAGCTCAGTGAAATTTTATAATGAGCTATCATTTGAACGTTTTTATTCACATTTTTATCAAAGTCTTCACATGAGCAATATAAATCATGTTGAAGTACTTGATCTTTTTGATTATAAGTTTTTTTATGATAAATATTTTAATAGAATAAAAGAAATAATAAGTGTTTCTAAATCAGATTTACAAACTAATATAGGAACAGTAAGTGCTATAGGAAAAAGATTTTTGGGTAATCTCCTAAGCAATTCTAAATATATAAATTCGTCTTATGATGTAACAAATATAAAAAATAAATATAAAGATATTCCTGCTGTTGTAGTTATGGCAGGCCCCTCGTTAGATAAAAATTTGGAGGATTTAAAAGATTTTGATGGCTTAATTTTATGTGTAGGAAGAACTGTTCAATCTGTTAAAGGAATTGGGAAAAATCCTGATTTTTCTTTTATAGTAGATTATAGTACTAAAATGGATGCAACTTTTGGAGGATATTATGATATTCCTTTAATAGCACTTATAAGCTGTGCTGAAGAAGTTATATCAAAATGGCAAGACAAAATATATTTTATAACACATGATGAAACCTTTAAAGAATTAATAGATGTAGAATTGCCAGACTTTGAAATAAATATTTCTGTTTCTACATTAGCCATAGAATTTGCAAAATATATTGGAGCTAATCCTATAATTGTAATTGGTCAAGACTTAGGATTTACGCCTGATAAAGAATATTCAAAAACTTGTAATGTCTATGAAGATACTAAACGACTTGAAAATGTGGATGTTGAGAAGTCTGATTTATATGAATTAGTTCCTGGATATTATGAAGGTGAAACTGTTCTTAGTACAACTGTTTTTACTGCTATTAAAAGATGGATGCAACGATTTATAAGAATCAATCCAAATATAGAATTTATTAATGCTACAGAAGGTGGAGCTAAAATTATTGGTACTCTTCAAATGCCTTTAAAAAAAGCCATTGAAAAATATAATAAATCTAAATATAATTCTGATTATGAGCCTAAATTATTATTTCCAGAACCAATTGATGTAGAAGCTCGCTTGGAAAAAACAGTAGAAAAATTAGAAGAACAAAAAGAACTGGTACAAAAAATTATTGAAATTTCTAAAGAGTTAACACGTGAATATACACAATATCAGCCAGAAACATCGCCTGAAAAAATTAGAGAAATCTATCCACAACTTTATAATTTGGAAGTGGAATTGAGCAAACTCAAAGTAGAACGTATATCAAGGTATATGTTTGAAAAATTATCCTATGATATAAGCAAAGATGAAGAATATAAACAACAAGCAAGAAGAAGTGATGTTGAAAATGCTATTAAAATCACTGAAGGAAATGTTTTAATTTATAAAGCTTTAGAGCTTGCTATATCAGATGCAATTGATAGAATTAATAATAGAATTGGACTGGAGAGTGCAGAAAATGAATGAAGATATTATTGAAGTAAGAAATGACCTTATAAATTATTTACCCAAATTAGAAAAAGGTTTGACATCTATATTAAATAAATTTAAAAATGAAAAAGAATCAAAGGCCTTTTCGGAATTGACTGATGCATTAGAAGGTTTTACTTGGATACTAAATGTTACTCAAATAATTGAACCTGATTTAATAGATATATTTGAATTTAATGAGATTTTAGAAACATTATTAGATGCTATTGAAAACAAAGATATTGAGACTATTTCGGATGTAATTGAGTTTGAATTAATAGATTTAGTAATTCAATGGCAAGAAGAACTTGAAACAGAAGAATAAGGGGGGTGGGTGTCACTTGGAAGATGTAATTGTAACAGGTGCAGATGGATTTATTGGAAGTCATTTATGTGAAAAATTGGTTAAAGAAGGAAAAAAAGTTAGAGCATTTGTTTATTATAATTCATTTAATTCTTGGGGATGGTTGGATACAATTGATGCTCAGATAAAAAAAGAAATTGAGATATTTTCAGGGGATATAAGAGATCCAAATGGTGTGAGAGTAGCTCTTAATGGAAAAGATGTGGTATATCATCTTGCAGCTTTAATAGCTATTCCATTTAGTTATCATTCTCCTGATTCATATGTAGATACAAATATAAAAGGAACATTAAATGTATTACAAGCAGCTAAGGATTTAAATATAAGTAGAATATTAATTACTTCAACATCAGAAGTATATGGAACAGCAGAATATGTTCCTATAGATGAAAAACATCCTTTTAAAGGACAATCTCCTTATTCTGCAACAAAAATTGGAGCAGATAGATTAGCAGAATCGTTCTATAGAAGTTTTAATTTGCCTGTTACCATTGTTAGACCATTTAACGCTTATGGACCAAGACAATCCGCAAGAGCAGTTATTCCTACAATTATAACTCAATTGCTTGATGGAAAAGACGAAATAAAACTAGGAGCTCTTTCACCTACTAGAGATTTTAATTATGTAAAAGATTTAGCAAATGGATTTATAGAAATAGCAAAATCTGATAAAACTATAGGCGAAGAAATAAATATTGCTACTCAAAGAGAAATTAGTATAGAAAAGTTAGCACTAGAAATTATTTCTCAAATAAATCCTAAAGCAAAAATAATTTGTGATAACGAAAGAATTAGACCTAATAAGAGCGAAGTGGAAAGATTATTGGGTTGTAATAAGAAAATTATGACTCTTACTGATTGGAAACCACAATATACGTTTGAAGAAGGTCTAAAAGAAACAATAGAATGGTTTAGAAAAAATAATACAAATTATAAATCTGATATTTATAATTTATAGGGTGGTTATATGATACCTTTATCAGTACCAAATCTTAAAGGAAATGAACTAGAATATGTAACAAAAGCTATAAAAGAAGAATGGGTATCAACTGGCGGAGCATATATTACTGAATTTGAAAATAAATTAGCAGATTATATTAGTGCTCCGCGAGCTGTTGCAGTAGCAAGTGGCACAGCGGGGTTACACTTGGCGTTACAAGAGGTAGGAGTTAATGCTAATGAGCATGTAATTGCTCCTACTCTAACTTTTATAGCAGCAGTTAATCCTATTAAATACATTGGAGCAATTCCCATATTTATGGATTGTGATGATAGTTTATGTTTAGATGTTGCAAAACTTAAAAACTTTATAGAAACAGAGTGTAGTTTACAAAATACTGCTCTAATATTTAATAAAACAAAAAAACCTATAACTGCTATTGTAGTAGTACATGTATTTGGCAATCTTGCAAATATGGAAGATTTAGTAAATTTAGCTAATAAATATAATTTAGCAGTAATTGAAGATGCAACAGAAGCTCTTGGAACTTATATAATCAAAAATGGTGTAAAAAAATATGCAGGGACTTTTGGTGACTTTGGAGTATTTTCTTTTAATGGTAATAAAATAATTACAACTGGTGGCGGAGGTATGATTGTTTCAAATAATTTAGAAAAGCTCAATCATATAAAATATTTAAGCACACAAGCTAAAGATGATGAATTAAATTATATTCATAATGAAATAGGATATAATTACAGAATGACGAATGTTCAAGCAGCTATTGGAGTAGCTCAATTGGAACAGTTGGATACTTTTATTGCTACAAAGAAAAATAATTATTATCTCTATAAAGAGCTACTTAAATCTATAGAAAAAGTCAAGATTTTAGATTTTCGAGAAAATATAAGTCCAAATTATTGGTTTTATAGTTTACAATTTGAGCAAGATATTGATATTTCTAAGATTATACAAAATTTAAATAAGAAAGGAGTTGGAAGTAGACCTATATGGGGGTTAATTAGTAACCAAAAACCATACAAAAGTGATTATGCTTTTGAAATAGAAAAAGCTTATAAATATGCTAAATCTATTGTCAATATTCCCTGTAGTTCAAATCTTACAGAAGAAAACGTTAAATCTGTGGTTAATAGTATTAAAGAGATATTAGGGGGTAGCCTATGACTTATGATAAAATAATTATAAGTAATACTTTTACTGTAAAAGAAGCTATAAAGAGACTAGATGATACAGCAAAAAAAATATTATTTGTTGCTACTAACAATAAACTTGAAGGCACCATAACAGATGGAGATATCAGAAGATGGATTTTAAAAAATGGAGCTCTTGATGCAGATGTAACTAATATAATGAATAAAAATTTTAAATATATTTTAGAAAATGAAACAATAAATGATTCAATATATAAAAATATGATAATTGCAGTTCCTGTATTAAATTCTGATGGTGAAATAATGGATATACATTTTGTTGATAAAAAATTAAAGAGCAGTAAGAACTCTAATGTTAAGCTCAATAATAAAGTAATTATTATGGCTGGTGGTAAAGGAACGCGATTATATCCGTATACTCAAATTTTGCCAAAACCACTTATACCAATTGGAGAAAAAAGTATTTTAGAACGTATTTTTGATAGATTTAATAGTTATGGTTGTACTGATTTTATACTAACACTTAATTATAAAAAAGGAATGATTAAAAGTTATTTAGAGGAGCTTGATGTACCTTTTAATTTTTCATATATTGAAGAAGAAAATTTTTATGGGACTGCGGGAAGCCTATCTCTTTTAAAAGGTAAACTTCAAGAAACTTTTTTTGTAAGTAATTGTGACATTTTAATTGATGCTAATTATGCAGAGATACTACAACAACATCAAAGCAATCAAAATAAAATTACTCTTGTAACTTCTCTTACAAATTATATTATACCATATGGAGTTGTAATTACAAAAGAAAAAGGCGCAGTTTCAGAGCTCAAAGAAAAACCTGAATATAATTTTCAAATAAATACTGGCGTATATGTACTAGAACCAGAAGTTTTAAATGATATACCTGAAAATACTTTTTTTCATATTACAGATCTGATAAGTATGTATATTAAACAAGGCAAAAAGGTAGGAGTATATCCTATAAGAGCTGGGCAATGGTTAGATATGGGAGAAATCCATTTAATGCAAGATATGATAGATAAAATTGAAGGTGCATAGAGGTGTACAGTACGCCATTATTAAGAAATTTTTAATATAAATAGGATTTTGCATTTTTCGCAAAATCTTGAACTGTGGAATAATTATTAGTTAGAAGAAAGGTGATAATATGACTGCGTTAGAAAACATTTTACAATCTCAAAGTAAAAATATTATGGAAAATGGAGAACTAAATCAGCGTAAGCTAGATTCATTTGCTCTACAACTTTTGGAATTGGCAGAAACTAATAAAAGTGTATTTGCAATTTCAGCGTTAAAAGATTTAATAGTAAATGACAAATTAGATATTACATTTAGAATTTATATATTTTTTATGCTTAAACGACTAAGTAATGAATTGCATATAGAATTTGAAGTAGAAAAAGAACTTTATGACTTTTTAGTGCTCGAATTAAAGAAAATTATTGATACTCAAGAAGTTGAATTTTTAGAAAAAGATAAAAGAAAGAAAAATAGAGTGGTTATTATTGTAAATCAATTGGTGGGATTAGGAAGTTTAGATACCAATGAATTTGTTAAAATTGCTCAATGTTTAAATGATAATTTTGAAGAAATTGAAGAAATATATGTTATAAATGCAGACACATTAATACAAGAAGTCTCTCTTGTTCGTAAATATAAGATTGGAGCTAATATCAATCCAAATATGAAAGAAGATCTCCAATATATTTTAAATCAGTTTAAAATATGTCGATGTGGAATAGGTTATTATGAAAAACGAGGACTTGACTTTATTGATAGATTAGCTTACTTTACACACTTGATTTATAAAATTAATCCTGCTAAAGTTATTGCAATTAATACAAGAAATTTCTTAGCAGAAATTGTTAATGATTTTATAGAAGTATATACAGTTTCTTATAATGTTGATGATAAAGATACAAACACACAACATGTCATTGTAATGGATGCTAAAAAAGCTAAAAGAGAAGGTACTATGGAATTAGAGGAAGATGAATATTATAAAAAAATGCTTGAATATGTTTTTAATAGTTAATAGAAAATTAGTAGTGGTTAGTAAGTAAACTAATCACTATTTTTTTATAGAGAGGATGAAATTATGGAGATACTAGCAATTATACCAGCAAGAGGCGGTTCTAAAGGATTACCAGGTAAAAATATAAAAATATTGGGAGATAAGCCTCTTATAGCTCATACGATTATAGCTGCAAAAGAATCAAAATTTATAAGTCGTAGTATTGTTTCAACAGATAGCTCTAAAATTGCAAACATTGCAAAAAATTTTGGAGCAGAAATTCCATTTATACGACCTGATTATCTTGCAACAGATGAAGCTACAAGCGTAGACGTTGTATTACATTTATTACAAGAGCTAAAAAAAGATAATTATGTTCCAGATTTTGTTTGTTTATTACAATGTACTTCTCCGTTTAGAAATAGCACAGATATAGATAGCTCTGTAGAAAAATGTTTAAATACTAATTTTGATGCCTGCTATAGTGTTTCAAAAGTAAGTAGCAGTCCCTATTGGATGAAAGTTTTTGATGGTGAAAAACTTAGTTCTTTTATGGATAATAAAACTATTTTAAGAAGACAAGACTTGCCTATGATTTATGAATTAAATGGAGCAATTTATTTTGTTAAAACTAGTGAACTTATTAAAAATAAAAGTTTGCATCTTTCTAATGCTACAGGGTATATAATGCCTGAAGATAGGTCAATAGATATTGATAGTGCTCTTGATTTTGAATTAGCAAAATTAAAGCTAAGGAGATAAAATTATGAAAAAGGTTATGGTTGTAACAGCAACAAGAGCAGAATATGGTTTATTAAAAAATATTTTAAAAGGTATTGACAATTCACAAAAACTTGAGTTACAGTTGATAGTAACAGGGACACATTTAGATAAAAAATATGGGTTAACTGTAAAAGAAATTGAACAAGATGGATTGTTTATTACTGAAAAAATATATATGGATGTTAATTCTGACAAAAAAAATGCTATTGTACAATCAATGGCAAAATTGATGAATGAGTTAGCTGATGTAATGGAAAAATTAAAGCCAGATTTATTATTAATTTTAGGAGATAGATATGAAATGCTAGTTTGTGCCAGCGTTGCAACAATTATGAGTGTACCTATTGCTC
Organism: Candidatus Epulonipiscioides gigas; assembly: GCA_001983555.1. GTDB lineage: Bacteria > Bacillota > Clostridia > Lachnospirales > Cellulosilyticaceae > Epulonipiscioides > Epulonipiscioides gigas. The sequence continues at coordinate 8,772 of LJHE01000012.1, read as the reverse complement.
ATATTGCAGGTGGTGAAGTTAGTTATGGTGCAAACGATGAGCAAATTAGACATGCCATCACAAAAATGTCACATATTCATTTTCCAGAAGCTGATATTTATGCAAATAATATTATATCTATGGGTGAGGAAAGCTTTAGAGTTAATCAAGTAGGAGCTCTTGGAATAGAAAATATTATATTAACAAAGCTTTTAAGCCAACAAGAATTGAAAAATGAACTAGATGTATTAGTAGACGAAAATACTTTTCTTATAACTTATCACCCGACAACATTATTAAATACTCTTAAATATGAAATGAATGAATTGTTAGCTGCGTTAAAATGTTTTGATAATAAGATGATAATTACTTATCCAAATGCTGATAATGGTGGCAATTATATTATAGAGCGACTAAAAGAATTTCAATTAGCTCATAATAATATCTTTTTATTTAGCTCTCTTGGAGTAAAAAAATATTTGAGCGTTATGAAATATGTTGGAGTTGTTATAGGTAATTCTTCAAGTGCATTAATAGAAGCTCCTATATTTAAAAAACCAGTTGTAAATATTGGTAAAAGACAAGAAGGACGATTAATGGCAAGTAATATTATAAATTGCTCAAATGAAAGAAATAATATTATTCAAGCAATTAATAGAGCAATTAGTCAACAGTTTAAAAATGATGTTGTTAAAACTGTTAGTTTATATGGCATAGGAAATACAAGTAATCAAATAATAAATATATTAGAAAATTTAGTAATAGACGAGAAATTTTTTGTTAAAAAATTAATATTTAATGAAAGGGAGCGAAGTCGAAAATGTTTATAATAGCAGAAGCTGGAGTAAATCATAATGGAGATATTGAAACCGCTAAAAAACTGGTTGATATGGCAAAAAGAAGTGGTGCAGATGCGGTGAAATTTCAAACATTTAAAGCACAAGATATAGTAGATGTCAACGAAAAAAAAGTTAATTATCAAGAAATCAATGATTCAACTAATGAGACTCAATTTGAAATGTTAAAAAGATTAGAGCTTACTTATGATGAATTTCGAGAATTAAAAAAATATTGTGACGATGTAGGAATTATATTTTTATCAACTCCATTTAGTGTAGATGCACTTAAATTTTTAATTTCAATTGATATGCCTATAATTAAGCTCAGCTCTACAGAAATAACAAATTATCCTTTTTTAGTTGAGGTAGCTAAATGTAATAAACCAATAATTTTATCTACAGGAATGAGCTATTTTGATGAAGTAGCAAATGCTGTTAGCATATTACAAGAAAATGGCGAAAATAATATAACTTTATTGCATTGTACAACAAACTATCCAACTTTAATTGAAGAAGTAAATTTAAGAGCAATAGAGACATTAAAAAAGCTAGTTAAAAATGTTGGCTATTCAGATCATACAACAAATTCTTTAGCTGCTGTACTCGCAACATCTCTTGGAGCATGTGTAATAGAAAGACATATTACATTAAACAAGAGAATGAAAGGTCCCGACCATAAAGCATCGGCTATGGAAAAAGAATTTACAGAATATGTTGCTCAAATTAGAAATGCAGAAATTGCACTTGGAGATGGAATTAAAAGACCAACTAAAAGTGAAGAGTCTATGCGAAAAAAAGTACGACGCAGTCTAGTGGCTAAAACTAATATAAAAAAAGGTGATGTAATAAATCTTTCTATGTTAGAGTGCAAACGTCCTGCACTAGGGCTATCTCCTATTTTTTATACAGATATTTTAGACAAAAAAGTAATTATGGATATAGAAAAAGGTAAATATGTATTAGAAGAATATTTGGAGACTTGATATGAATGACATTGTTATAATTGGTGCAGGAGGGCATGCGAAAGTTATAAAAGATATTATCAATGATAATAATTATTATAATATCTTAGGGGTAATAGATGCAAATTTAAAAAAAGGTGAATTATGGCAATCAAATATTTATTGTTTAGGTAATGATTTAGATTTGTGTAATATATATAAAAGTGGCATAGAAAATATTGTTATTGGAATAGGAAACAATTTAGCCTTAAGGACTAAAATATATAAAAATATAAAAAAAATAGGTTTTAATTTACCAATTATAGCTCATAAAAGTGCATTTATCTCAAAAACTTCTATAATTGATGAGGGGACAGTAATTATGCCTTTAGCTATTATAAATAGCTATGCAAAAATTGGAAAATATGCTATAATAAATTCAGGCGCAATAGTTGAACATGATTGCAATATAGAGGATAATGTTCATATTGCTCCTGGTGCTTGTATTTTAGGAGGAGTTAAGGTAGGAAACAATACACATATTGGAGCAAAAGCAGTAATTATTCAATCATTAGAAATTGGAGCAAATACAGTTGTAGGTGCTGGTGCTGTGGTTACTAAAAATATATTAAATAATAAAAAAGTTATGGGAGTACCCGCAAAATAAAATGTCCCAGTGCAGAAAGTTGAATGATATATGTTAATAAAAAAATTATTAAAACAAGAATTATTACCAGCACTTAAACTGGTTTGGAATGTATTCTTAGAATTTGAAGCTCCCGACTATTCAGAGCAAGGTATAAATACATTTAAAAATTATATTGCAGATGAAGCTATGATGTTTGAATTAGAATTTTATGGAGCGTTCAAAGATGATGAACTTCTCGGTATAATTGCGATGAGAAATAAAAATCATTTAACAATGCTATTTACTAAAAAAGAGCATCATAAAAAAGGTGTTGCAAAATTATTATTTAATCATATTTTACAAATTACAGATGAAAAAATATTTACTGTTAATTCCTCACCGTATGCGGTAGAAATATATCATAAATTAGGATTTACCGATACCGATAATGAAAAAGAAATTAATGGAATAAGGTTTACATCAATGCAGTACAGAGTGTGAGAATAATTATTAAATAAAATTGGGTTATTAGCGATATAGGAGCAGGTAAATGATAAAATTATTAATTAAAGTTGATAGTTACAAAAGAAATAAGTTAAAAGCTTTTTATAGGATGGATGCACTTGCACAAGAATTAAAAGACCGTTGTGAAATAATTTTTTTATGTAACAAAGATGATGTAAAAGGCATTATGTACTTAACTAAAAAAAATTATGAAGTGCATACCTATTTAAAAGATGAGCTTCTTGATGAATTAGAAAAATTTAGAAATTTTAATATTATAATAGATAGTCCTAATAAATTAGCTTCTTTTGATTTTCAGTGTCAAAAAATTTGTAAAAAAACTATATATATAGATGAAAAAGCAGATAGAGCATTTAAATGTGATATGGTAATAAATCCTTTATATGGGGCTAAAGAATTGAAATATTTAGCATCACCTGGATGTGGTGTTATAAAAGGTAGAGATGCTGTTCTGATAAGAGATGAATTTGTACAAGCTAAAAAAATTCCTATTGGAGAAGTAAAAACTATCTTAATGATAATAGACCATACAAAGATTGCTGATTTACTTATTAATCTTTCTGATTCTAAATATTATTTTAAAGTAATTATTGAACAAGGATATGATATGGCTGATGAGCTGAATGCTCAAATAAAAAGCAATAAAGTAGAATTTTTTGAAGAAGATGATTTTGAAAAATTAGTACCACAATGTGATATGGCTATAACGAGCTACAATAGTTTTATTTATGATTTAATAGGTATTGGTATGCCAGTTATAGGAGTTGCTCTGTCGAGAAATGACATCCCAAGTGGTCAAAATCTCATGCGAGATAATCTTATAAATGCTATAAGCATAGTTAATACAGTTCAAATACTTAGTGTAGTTAATTCTTTTGCAATGGATTTAACGCAAAGAAATGATATGCAAAAAAATATGACTGAATTGGTCAGTAAAAATACAAAAAGAAATTTAGCTAATCAAATTTTTTATAAATTAAACTAGCTGTCATTTGTTTAGAAAATAAGACAAAGTGGAAAGAAACTACTTCCATATTAGAATAAGAATCTTGCCACTTTAGTTGATATGATAGAGATGCTGAAAATATGGTACATTTTGTTAAAGAGATTTTTTTAAATTTATTAAAGCATCTCTAAGAGCAGCAGCTTTTTCAAATTCTAGTTCTTTGGCAGCTTTTTTCATTTCTTTTTCAACTTGAGCTATCGTCTTTTCAAGCTCTGCTGTACTCATTGATTCTGGATCTTTATCTATTATATTATTAACTACTTTTTCTGGTTTTGTAGCTACAATTAACTCACGAACAGCTTTTTTTATAGTTTGTGGAGTAATATTATGAGCAGTATTATATTCTTGCTGAATTTTTCTTCTTCTATTGGTTTCATCTATTGCAATTTTCATACTTCTCGTCATATTGTCAGCATACATAATTACACGACCTTCGCTATTTCTAGCAGCTCTGCCTATTGTTTGAATTAAAGATGTTGAAGAGCGTAAAAATCCTTCTTTATCTGCATCTAATATGGCAATAAGTGATACTTCTGGTATATCTAGTCCTTCACGAAGTAAATTTATTCCTACTAACACATCAAATACTCCAAGGCGTAAATCTCGCACTATTTCAATTCGTTCTAATGTATCAATATCTGAATGTAAATATTTTACCTTTATTCCAAGCTCACGTAAATAATTTGTAAGGTCTTCTGACATTCTTTTGGTTAAAGTGGTAATCAAAATCTTACTATTTTGAGCTATAGTATTATGAATTTCAAATAATAAGTCATCTATTTGCCCATCAATTTTTCTAACTTCTATAACAGGATCTAGCAATCCTGTTGGCCTAATAAGTTGCTCACCTATAACTTCTGAATGTTCTAGCTCATATTGAGCAGGTGTTGCGGATACATATAATATTTGATTTATTTTTTGCTCAAATTCATCAAAATTTAAGGGTCTATTATCTAAGGCAGATGGAAGTCTAAATCCATAGTCAACAAGAGTATTTTTTCTTGCTCTGTCACCATTAAACATACCTCTAATTTGTGGTATTGAAATATGAGATTCATCTACTATAATTAAAAAATCGTCAGGAAAATAATCTAATAGTGTAAAAGGTGTGCTTCCATAAGCTCTGCCAGAAAGATGAAGAGAATAATTTTCAACACCAGAGCAATACCCCATTTCTCTTAGCATTTCAATATCAAAATTGGTACGTTGTGTAAGACGTTGTATTTCTAATAATTTATCCTGTTTTTTTAGCTCAAGTACTCTTTTATCAAGTTCTAGCTCAATTCGTTTAATGGCAGCCATAAGCTTTTCATTTGAAACGGCATAATGAGAAGCAGGAAAAATGGCAACATGCTCTCGTAGACCAATAATTTTACCTGTAAGTACATCTATTTCTGAAATTTTCTCTATTTCATCACCAAAAAATTCAACTCTAATTGCATGTTCATTCATACCAGCAGGAATAATTTCAACAATATCACCTCTAACACGAAAGGTCCCTCGACTAAAGTCATCATCATTTCTATCATATTGAATTTGTATAAGTTTTCTTAAAATATCATCACGGTCAAGCTCCATTCCCACACGTATTGATAACACTTGACTTTCATAATCTACAGGGTCACCAAGACCATATATACAAGACACACTAGCAACAATTATAACATCTCTTCTTTCTGCTAATGCAGCAGTTGCAGAGTGTCGTAATTTATCTATTTCTTCATTTACACTAGAATCTTTTTCAATAAAAGTATCACTTTGAGCTACATATGCTTCTGGTTGATAATAATCATAATAAGATACAAAATACTCTACAGCATTTTCAGGAAAGAATTCTTTAAATTCGCTGTATAATTGTGCTGCAAGTGTTTTATTATGAGCAATAATAAGAGTTGGTTTTTGTACTTTTTCTATTATATTTGCCATAGTAAAAGTTTTTCCAGAACCTGTTACTCCAAGTAGTGTTTGATATCTATTACCGCTATCTAAACTAATAGATAATTGTTCAATTGCTTCTATTTGGTCACCCATAGGAGCAAAGTCAGAATGTAATTTAAAATTTTTCATGGAAACCTCCAATTATTTTAATAAAAGTATTCCCTGAATTTAATACAAAAATAACATATATTTATTTTGAATTCAGATATTTAGAGAGCTCATAGAATGTTTGATATAAATCAGCATTAGTCACAAGTATTCCATTATTAAATCTATCAAATAATGCTTCTGAAATCACACCTTGCTCAAATAATATAATTCGTTTATCTGGGTTTGTATCAGGAAGTTCTAATAACATTTCAAAAAGTATAAATGTGAGCTGAATAAATGATATATGCTCATTTTGTAAATACATATTATTTTGTACAACTTCAATTTCTTCAATTCTTCGGACAGTGTCAAACATTTGTATAGCTTTAGAAGCCAGAGCTAAGTCATCAAGTTTTAACTCATTATTATAGCTCCCTATAATAAGTCCATTGTCATACGCATAATTAATTCCCTCTTTAAACGAATGATTTTCATAACTATATTCTATATCTAAATTTTCTAAAAAAGCTCCTTGATTAATAAGAGCTTGTTGGATTTGTTCCATAATATTAATATTATAAGCCATTTCTCTAAATGAGATATTATTATTTACAGCATATGAGCAAGCAACACCAGCAGCTTGTGCAACAACCATTCCAATAGGTACAACTCTAACACTACCAAACCCAATACTATGATAGCTCGCACTACGACTAGCTACAAGCAAATTGTCTATTCTTAATGGAATAATACACCTAAATGGAATGCTATATGCTTGTGGATCACCTATTACATAACCCCAATTATCAATATTTGTAGTTTGAATATCAATTGGATACCCGCCCCAAGCGATTTTATCATAAAAATTTGTATGACTCATCATATCACTTGCACTAAGTATATACTCTCCTATAATATGTCTAGATTCACGAACATAAAGTTCTTCAGTTATTCCTCCATATGTTGCACTTTGAAAACCGGGAATATGTTCTTTTATATAATTTGTAATATTTTCACATTCAATAAGTGAAATTTCTTGGGCTAATTTCAGCTCATAGTCGTTAAGAGGGTCAAGTCCAATAATTTGCATTGCATTAATTAAAACAGATCCATCATCTTGTAACCCTATGTTAAGTCCTCGAACTTTTATGTTATTATGAATTGGTTCATATTTACGCATAATATCTAAAAATCCCCACGCAGAATATGCATTCATATCTGCATTATAGTAATTTATATTCGAATATATGTTTGCTCGCAGAGCTTCCCAATCCACATTATTAATTTTAAATACTTGTGTAATGGCTTGAATTTGTGATGGATTATTTATATCCATTCCACCTATATTATATGGAGCTCTTGCAAGTGCTGCTATATCTGCATCTTGTGTGGCATCAATAAAAGTTTTACCATAAAATTTATGCACTACTCCGTTATCAAGAGCATCCAAATTAATAATTTTGTTATTTTCACATACTGGAGCTATATTATCTATTCCAAGAATTAAAGTAATATTTGGTTCGTTATTAATCATTGATAAAAGAATTTGCTCAGCATGAGCTATATCAAATGAATCTCGTTTGTCCCAAAAACCTGCAGTTGCATTTTCAGGATGAATATTAATAAAAAATTCTTCAAAAATTCCTTGTGTGAGCAGTGTCCCATCTGAACTGTAATTCATATCAAGAGAATTTAAGCCACCCATTGTAAAAAGTCCACCAACCTTTTGTCTTGTATCAATAAGTAATGTGTTCATTCCATTTCGGGCACTACTTATAGCAGCTGAAATTCCTTCGGGGTCTGTTCCTATTACAATTACATCAAACTCATTATAATTTCTTGCAAAGATACTAAGGACAATGCTAAATGCCATTATAATTATTAGACAACATTTTTTCACATAAAGCCTCCAATATATTGATTTTCATAAAAATCCTACACCCATTAGGGTGCAGGGGCAACTATATTAACCATCACATAAATCAGATAACAACTCATTTAAATCTTCTTCAAGTTCTGCAATTTGTTTATTTAATTGAGATTTACGACCGAACTGTTTTTCTTGTGATAATTCTAAATGGAGCTCATCTAATTTTGCATTAAGGTCTGAAATTTCAGCTAAAGAATTTTTGATTAATTCCATATCAGTAGAGTTTAAGTCACTAGGTAATAACAAGTTTAAACTAAATCTGAGAATAGAATTAATTAAATCTTGATAAAACGCACGAAAATTACTAGATGACAATTTAGAAAATTCAATTTCAACTAAAAAATCAGCTATTTTATAATCTAGCTCTTCAATATCTTCTATTTCACTAAAATCTAACCAAGGGGTACATATAAATTCTTTAACTTGTGTAGTATTTCTAAGTCCTAACGCTAACATAAATTCCTCTTCACAATAAAGTTGTACAATACAAGGAAAGGAAATAGCTCTAACAATTAATTGAGCAATCCTAGATGCATTTTCTTGCTCATCAACGTCTACATTTATTACATAAATCGAATCATATGCCATAACAGGACGAATATTAACATTATCACTATTTAAAACATTAGTAAGATATGCATTTTGCATATGTGTTTCTAAAAATTTAATTTCAGAGATTGAAAGCTCCTCATTTTCAGAAAAAATTTTATTAGAAAGAGATGTTCCAATTATAGTTTCTTTTGGAAACGTAATATAACTTAAAATATCCATAAAGTCCTCCTATTTTCTAAATAAGTACAGTTCAAGATTTTGCGAAAAATGCAAAATCCTATTTATATTAAAAATTTCTTAATAATGGCGTACTGTACACCTCTATGCAGTCTGAGAATATTTTC